>DASTKE010000491.1:0-4980 GCA_035716105.1 Ktedonobacteraceae bacterium
GGAGGCTGACTGATATGCCCCTGGCATATCAGTCAGCCTCCTTTTATTTACATGCTGTACTGCCCATATGGTATACTTCAGCCATGAGCATCCTCCTGTAGCGTGTCCTGTATGCATCTGCGTAGGCGTGGGTGTAGTGCGTCGGTTTGTGCGAGAACTGTGTTATGAGCGAGCTTTCTTTGGAGGAGGTACGATGCGTCAGGATGTTGAGTTCAACGCGGAAGGAACTACCTTGCGAGGCTGGCTGTTTACTCCTGAGTCGGGAAGCAGGCCGTTTCCTACGGTGGTGATGGCACATGGCTTCTCGGCGGTGAAAGAGATGTATCTTGATAGCTTTGCCGAGGTGTTCGCGCAGGCAGGATTGGCTGCCCTGGTATTTGACAATCGGAATTTTGGAACGAGTGATGGCGAGCCGCGCTACGAAATTGACCCCTGGGCGCAGGTGCGCGATTACCGTCACGCCATCACATACGCGGGAACGCGCCCGGAGGTTGATCGCGAGCGTATCGGCGTGTGGGGATCGAGCTACAGTGGTGGGCATGTGCTGGTTCTGGGAGCTATCGATAAGCGGGTGAAGTGTGTTGTATCGCAGGTGCCGTTGATTAGCGGCTATCGCAATGTTTTGCGCCTGGTTCGCAACGATATGATTGCCCCCACGCGGGCGCAGTTTGACCAGGATCGTGAGTCGCGCATGGCCGGAAATCCACCGGCGATGGTTCCTGTGGTCACGAATGATCCCCTGGGCGCGGCAGCTTTGCCAACTGCCGATTCCTACGAGTGGTTCACGAAGACGGGGGAGACGCGAGCGCCTTCCTGGAAGAACGAAGTCACGCTGCGCACGGTCGAGATGCTGATGGAGTATGAACCCGGCGTCTATATCGAGCGCGTCAGCCCTACTCCACTGCTGATGGTTGTTGCCGAGCGGGATCACCTCACTCCTATCGACGAAGCGCTTGGAGCCTTCAATCTGGCCCGTGCGCCGAAGGAACTGGTCATTTTGCCCGGTGGCCACTTTGATGCCTATGTGGGTCCCGGTTTCGAACTGGCGAGCGCTGCTGCACGGGACTGGTTCGTGCGGTATCTGGTAAGCAAAGCAGGCAAGGAAACCGTCTCTGCCTGAGTCTGCTGGTCAGATAGCAAGAAAGGCTAGCATGAACTTGCTCATGCTAGCCTTTTTTGCTCCATGTCTCGCTTACGATGGAGGATTGTTGGCGAGATATTGCTGGATGTTGACACCCATACCGGCCAGTCCATTGGCGGTACACCAGGTGTTCGCGGGTACATTGAAGTTGGTCGGCTGATATTTGCTCACGTCCAGGATCAGGTGATCCAGGTTGAAGGCGAAGGCCGTCCAGCTTATGTTGTGGGCTGCCATGTAGTTCAGGAAACGGCTGACAACCTGGCTGGCATCGGATTGTCTCGTCTTATAGCAGTTCAGATTTCTGCCGCTCGCCATCAAGGCCCACTCACCGACGAGAACGGGGTACTTCGCGGTCATGAAGCCGAAGTCCTTATCCCAATATGTCGATGGCTGGTTCAGTCCATACTTATGAATTTCGTAGACGACGTTGTTGAGCGGGTCTTTTACCGTGTTCGAGCCGATGTTGTAGAAGGTTTCAGCGTAGGAGTAGCCCTCGACCAGGATGATTTGTTTGGCCCCTGCCGCACGAACGGTGTTGACCATCGTTTGCATCCCGACGACTTGCTGTGTTTGTCCATTGCCCACATCGACTGTTCCGCCATTGAGCCAGAGCTTCCACTGGGCATCCGTATAGCGATCGCGCCATGTGTTGCGAATAGCCGGCTCGTTGTAAACATCGAACATCACCATCGGATTGTTCTTGAATGTCGTTGCCAGCGTCTTCAAGTACGTCACCATTTGTGGGCGAATCATATGATAGGCGGTGCCAAAGGGTGGGTAGGGAGGATTACAGATGGAGTGGTCGTACAGGGTGAGCATCACGTACAACCCGGCCTGAGTTGCCTGATTGACAGACGTTTGCAAACGGTTCATAAAGTTCGTCGGGTCTCTCTGCCACAACCAGTTACATGTCTGGAGACGAAGCACATTCATGTGCCACTGATCGTGCATGATGTGAACGGTGGTTGGAAACGCCTGGTACTGCACCTGCGCGATATTCGCGGAATTGTACAGGTCTTCGATGTCTGCTCCCCGCAGTATCAGCGTTTTGCCGGAACTGTCGACAATACGGTTGCCTACAACATAGGGCATCCCTGTTCCCGCTGCATGGCCTCCGGTAGTGTGTCCGAACTGCATCCATGCCAGAGGAGCAAGGACTGCCAGGGCGACAAGGAACACAAACAGGAATACAAATCGACGCTTCATCAGCATAATCCCCCTTAAAGCAAAGGTGGTGGCATATTAGATGTGCCACTTCAAAATAACGGTTCAGATTGATGAACCCTTTTCCGGTTCACAAGCGATTTCCTCTGGGTAGTAGACGCATAGCTTTATGAACACTGACCACAGCGATACATTGCAGCGATGCACGAAAATACGGTGTGCAAACTGTGAAATGCTACGTGGTCAGAGAGATAGTTCTAGATGATTACTTCCCCCAGGTATATAATCATCAAGGACAGTGAAAACGGACACTTTTACCGCTATTTTTTCCATTTTCTGGCAGTATCGTGTCCTTGAATGCGTGAAGAAATATATTGATGTCCTTGAATATACTATAATAGTACGCTTCTCTGACCGCAAGGTATAGCGCTATTTTCAGTACAAAAAGGCTAATGTGAGCGATAGTACATCGATAGGCCACCCGCCAGGGGATGGCCCTACTAGACGACGCGGCTTGCAGAGATACACAGTATAGTAGGGCCATCCCCTGGCGGGTGGCCTGCTGCCCACACTTCGCTCTCTGGCCCGTTCGCTGGGTCTTCTTTCCCTCATATCTGTACAACCTGCGCCAGATGTGCTATGCTCGTGGTATGTTGTGTGAACAATAGCAATTGTTAGAAAAAGGAAGCCGGGAATGACGGAGAGAAGACAGCAAGGATGGTCGGTACCTGTGCGGGTGCGTTTTCGTTCGCCTGCCGAGCAGGCAGAACAGACAGAGCAAGCAGGGCAGGCGCAATGGAGCCGCGAGCATGGCGACAATAGCAATGGCACATCGCAGGCGACACCGGCACGAGATGAGCCGTTGGCTCCCTCCCCTGCTACCGCTCCTCTGCCAGTCGTTGCTGCCACTCCTCTGCCCGTGCCTCATACGCCTGCAACGGCTTCTTCCCGGCTGGTGGCAAGCGATGTTGCTATGCTGAGGCGCTCGCGTCAGACGCGGGAACTGATACGGCTGGGCAATATGCTGCGTGCCGAGCTGGGGTTGAACGAGGTGTTGGAGCAGGTGGTAGCGGCCATTAGCTCCTGTACTGGCTTCCGCTCGTCGGTGATTAGCATGGTTGAAGAGAACGGCGAGCACCTGTCCTCGGTGGCCTTCGCGGGCATAGACGAAGAGGGCCAGCGCGTGCTGCGCGAAGCCCATGATCCCGTTGAGAAGATCGCCCGCTTCATGCGCCCGGAGTTTCGTATCAGCCAGAGCTATTTTATCTCGCACGAGTACGCCCCCCTCTTTGCCGATGTTCCCAGCGTGATGAATATGGCGGTAGAGGACTATGTACCCGGTGGTTGGCATCCTGAAGACATCCTGATGATTCCCCTCTACAGTCCGCGCAGCCGGAAATTGCTGGGCGTGCTCTCGCTGGATGATCCCGAAGACGGCAAGGTGCCGACGCTGGAAAGCATCGAGGTGGTGGAACTCTTCGCGAATCAGGCCGCGATTGCTATCGACAATGCGCGTATTTTCCAGGAGCGCGAGGCCGAGCGGCTGGCGCTGGAAGAGGGCATTGCCTTGCTGCGTGCTGACCTGGAACAGATTCAGCACGGGGATTTGCGCGTGCGCGTGCGTGCTTCGCATGAGAAGCTATTGCCCATCGGCGAGGCCATCAACACAATGGTGGAGGAGCTGAGCGGCATTGTGGGCGATGCGCAGAAGGTCACGCAGGCGGTGGATGAGCATACCCGCGACGTGCAGCGCAGTTCTGATCTGCTGGTACGCGACGCCAACCAGCAGGAGCGGCAGGTCAGCCACGTCTCACGCTCTATAGAGGAAACGGCGACGACTATGCAGCAGCTAGCGGGGAGAGCGGCGGAACTCTCCCAGGTCGCCATAGATGCCATTGATGTGACAAAGGACGGGCAGGGAGCCGTTGACCGCGCCGTTGACGGCATGGGGCAGGTACGCGAGACGACGATGCTTTCGGCGCGCATCATGAAACGCCTGGGAGAGGGTGGTCAGGAGATCAACGAGACCGTGCTGGCCATCACCGACCTGACTACGCGCATGAACCTGCTGGCGCTTAACGCTGCCATCGAGGCGGCGCGAGCCGGTGAGCATGGCACGGGTTTCGCGGTCATCGCGCAGGAGATTCGCTCGCTGGCGGTACATAGCGCGGAGGCGGCGCGCAAGGTGGCGGCAAACATCCGCACCATCCAGTACGAAACCACGGCAGTTTCGCAGAGCATCGAAAAGAACACGCAGCAGGTTGTGTTGCAGACCGAACTCGTCACCCAGACCGGCGTCGCGCTGGAAGCCATCAACATCGTCACCGAACAGATGGCTGGCCTCGTACAAAGCATCTGCGGCGTTACAGACGATCAGGCGCAGGGAGCGCAACTGGTCGCCACCACGATAGAAGAAATCTCGCGCATGACCAGCGAAATCACCAGCCACATGCGCCAGATGCAGCAGTCCCTCGCCCACCTCGTCGACCTCACCGACTCCCTCCGTACCCGCATGGACGTATTCCGCATCTAAAAGGGGATGGTATGGACACAGACCTGACACAATGGTTCAGCGAGCACCTCAAATCGAGCGCTGAAGAGTTTGTTTGGGCAGTGGAGCAGGTTCCGGTTGAGCGCCGGACGATTGCGCCGCCGGAGTCGCTGGGAGAATGGTC
>DASTKE010000492.1:0-2611 GCA_035716105.1 Ktedonobacteraceae bacterium
GGTCCGAGGTGCGCAGGTACTTCATGCCCTATTATCAGTAAACGCCACCGAGCTTACGGTGATCCCACGAAACGACCTCTACCGGCTCTACAAAGACCAGCACTCGTTTTGGAGCCTGGGCAGCGACCATCTGGCGCGTGGCATCGTTTAAGGGGCCACCAGTGTAACGCTCATAGATGCGCTCGCCGATGCGCTGCACGGTTTCGCGATCATCGTTGATAATGGCCTGCCCCTTGATCTGGACTCCTCGCAATTCGTTGTATTGCTCACCGGTCTCTACGAGGCAGGTGAGCCGGGGATCTCGCCGCAGGTTAATAGCTTTTTGCGACTTCGCATATGTCCAGAAAACGATCTGGTCATCGATCAGCACGTACCACATTGCAATCAGGTGTGGCCAGCCATCGTGGTCAATAGTGGCTACCTGAAGCGTGCGCTGCTCTTCAAGAAAGGCGTGTATCTCTTCGTCGCTCATGCGGATCAGGTCTCGACGGCTCATATCTGTACCTCCGTGTCTTCTAGTGTTCATCAGGAATGTTGGGCCAGGAATTGGCCGATTTCCGTCAGTGCCGCCATGGCCCGACAGGTAATTTCGACTGACTCGTAGTAAGGAACGCCTACCTCACGCAGGATGCGCAGGGCTGGAATGTCGTGGCGAGCGTAGACTGTTTGCAGCAGGACGGGTTTTTTGTATTGCCGCACCAACTCACCCAGCGCGTGGGCCGCTGCCTCCTCGCGTGGGCCAAAATCTTCTGAGAGCAGCCAGCGATAGCCGCCGAAGAGTCCGGTGATGATGACGCCATCGACCTGTGGGTCTTTGAGGCAGACCTCAGCCAGCCACGCGAAGGACAGCGGGTCTTCGTCCGCTGCTCCCGCCACGTCGACGGGATTGGTTGCTGTGGCACGTGCAGGCATGAGCGCCCGCAAAGCCTGCTGCGTCTCTGCATTGAGTATGGGGACCTCTAGCCCGGCGCGAATGGCGGCATCACCTGTGGCGACCACGCTGCCGCCGCCGTCGCCGACGATGGCGATGCGTCGACCGCCATATGGCGTGGGTGGCTGCATGGCGAGCGCCTGCGCAACGGGAAAAAGTTCGTCGGAGCGCAGCACGCGCACGACGCCGCTGCCGAGCAGCCCCGTATCATGATCGGGCCGGATCGTGGCCTGTGATCCTGTGTGAGCAAGTGCCGCACGCACGCCCACCTCCGTTGCTCCGCTGAGCAGGATAACCACCGGCTTATAGTGTCCTCGCTCCATCATCTCCACTGTGACCTGCCGCAGCGTCTGCTCTTGAATGGACTCAACATAGCCAGCGATGACGCTGGTTTCTGGATCGTCGGCCAGATATTGCATACATTCGGGGAAGGTCACGTCGGCGGCGTTGCCCACGCTCAAAAAGGTGGTGAAGCCCAGGCCATCTAGTTCGGCCTGGGCGTAGAAGTACATGCCCAGATTGCCGCTCTGTGAGACCAGCCCGATTGGCCCGGCAGGCAGCGGAAATACCATGCCCAGCGCGGTGAGCTTTGACTGCCTGACGTATATTCCCATGCAGTTGCTGCCAATCATGCGAATGCCATGTTCCCGGCAGCGCATCACCATCTTCTGTTCCAGTTGGCGACCCTGTGGGCCTGTCTCGCTAAATCCGGCGGTGATGACGACGATGCCTTTGACACCTCTGGCGATACAGTCATCGATGGCCTGAGATACCTGGCTAAAGGACGTGGCGATCACCGCGAGGTCAACAGTTCCAGGCACGTCGCGCAGGCTGGCAAACGTTTCTCGTCCCAGGATTTCTGGAACAGAGGGATTAATGAGATAGATTTCGCCGGAGAAACCTCCGGCGATAAGCTGCCTGGCTGCTACATGTCCCCACTTGTGGGGCGCACGCGATGCTCCAATGATAGCAACCGAATGCGGATGGAGCACCTCCTGGAGAGAGTAGGGAGTTCTGCTCATGCATCGTCCTCATCATCGTTTTGTTTATGGTTACTTTCGCGCTGCTGGCGCAGGAGTTCTTCGACGCCGCGAATAAGGGAATCGGCGCTCGGCAACGGCCCGGTGTTTACCGGTTTATCAGGGTTGTGCTCCCGTTTACCTTCTTCATCCTCATCCTCGTCCTCGTCTTCCATCTCTGCAACCTGCTGTTCCAACTTGCGTACATACTCGCTGGCCTCCGGGTCTCGCGCCACGAGGGCTGAGATTTGCTCCTCAAAACGAATGGCCTCCGATTGAATCTCGTTCAAATCCAGGTCGAAGGAGAGGAACACGTTCAGATAGGTCAGGAGGGCGGAGGTTACTTTGATGTTTGGTGTCGCAGCGAGGTAGTGAGGGGCTGCTGCCCAGATGCTGCTCGCCGGAATGCCTGCGCGCCGGCAAGCGTCCTGAATCACGCCCACAATGCCGGTTGGCCCTTCATAGCGCGAGTTGTGAAGATCCATCTCTTGCAGCCGCTCGCGCACTTCCGCGTTGGAGGACGTGCCGGAGACGGGGACGGTGATGGAGTGCGGAATATCAGCCAGCAGCGCACCCAGTAAAACGACCTCTGAAATCTTGTAGTGTTTGCAGACCAGCAGGAAATTTTTGGCAAATGTTTTCCATTTCAGTTGTGGTTCAG
>DASTKE010000493.1:0-2804 GCA_035716105.1 Ktedonobacteraceae bacterium
CCAATGACAATCGTATCGCCGGATTGGTGCGGCTTGAAGTGGCGCGCAATGCCGAAATCGACCAGGTAGACATGATCGGCGGAGTCAACCATGATATTGGAGGGCTTGAGGTCGCGGAAAATAATCGGCGAGTACTGGCTATGCAGGTAGTCAAGGATCTCGCAGAGCTGGATCGCGTACTTCACGACGCTGCGCACATCCAGAGGCACCGGGCGTCCAGAGGCGGAGCCACTATAGAGCTTTTGCAGCAAGGTCTCACCTTCGATGAAATCCATCACCAGGTAATACTTGCCGTCCTGCTGAAAGTTGCCGTAGACGTGGGGCAGGTAGGGGTGATTCAGCCCACTCAGAATCGCAGCCTCCTGCTTGAAGAGGCGCACGGCCTTGCCGATATCGAGACCCTGCTTTTTCGGATCGACCTGCTTCATTTCTTTAATCGCGACAGGCCGATCATTGAGGCGAGTATCGACTGCTTTGTAGACCATCGCCATGCCGCCACCGCCAGTTTTGTGCAGAATCCGGTAGCGCCCCTGCAAGACATACCCCGACGGGAGAATGTCATCATCATTCGCCATGCACTCAGTCTCCTCGCGCCAGGGGATATACTCCACGTGTTCTTTTTGATTGCTTATATAGTGTCTTTATTGACATTCTTCGTATTTTGTTATTCCTCTCATAGCTATTAGCGTAAGTATAATCGATACGGTGCGCCCCGTCAATGGCTAAGCGGGTCAACTTGACACCTCTTCTTTGGCGACGTAAGATGTTGGCAGTGCAACAGACGTGCCTGGTAGTAACCCTTCCAACCAGAAGGAGCCTGTTATGTCGTTTCAAATCTGTATCAGAACAGATAAATCTTTGCAGCAGCTCACCACGGAGATTCGTGACCTGTTCTCTCTGCCACCATTCCGGCAAAACTTCTTTGCCGGTTCATCATATTTCCAGTTTGAGATGTTGGGTATGCTCGTGCTGATCCACGAAGCCGACGAGGAGGATCGCGACCCGGAGGTGCAACACTATCCCTATTGTTTCGATCTTCAGGTATCCTTTGCCGATCACGAACTCGACACTGACGACATGGAATATCGCTTGCAGCCCTATTACGCCCAGGTGCTCTGCTTCCAACTTGGCGTCGATACCGCCTATCACGAAAAGCAGAAGGTCGGGCGCAACTGGAAAATCCGCTATCGTTTCTTCCACAAGAATTCCTCCTGGGACGGGACGGTGCTCTACGGCGAACCCGGCTGGGAACCTGCCGTGCTTGAGGCGACGCCCAGTCCCTGGCGAGGGATGCATCCCGTATTTTGATTCAAATCCGTAGGTTGTTGAGATAGAATACAGGGGCAACTATATGAGCATCTTGAACACAGCCGTTGGAGAAGCGCTTCCCCCATTCGTCAAGCCGTCTATCACGCGGGAGCAACTGCGGCTCTACGCTGATGCCTCCGGCGACCACAACCCCATCCACCTGGATGAAGCCGCCGCCCGGCGCGTTGGCCTCGACAGCGTCATCGCGCATGGAATGCTCAACATGGCCTTCCTCGGCCAGTTTCTTGAGCAACAGATCGCTGGCATCCCCGGCGCGTTTCTTGCCCAATTCTCGGTACGCTATGTGAGTATGGTGCGCCTGGGCGATACGATCACCTGCGAAGGCACAGTGAAGGCACGCACATCTGACGACGAGGGTGAGGCCGTGACGGTCGAGTGCCGGGCGCAGAACCAGCGCGGTGAGAAGGTCACGCTCGGCGAAGCCGTATTGTCTCTTCCTCTTGCAAAGAAGACGGAACGCGAGGTACAGGCATGACGAGCGATGAAAAGCTGATGCTGGGCGATCAAGAACTGCATGCATTGTATGACCTCGCCACCTCCAACTATCGCCGCTTTGGCACGTATAGAATGTTGGTGTATGAAGATCAACAGCAGCAGGAGGTGCGAGCATATACGAATGTGGAGGTTGCCCGCGAGGCCATTCAGTTGGCGGTCGGCCTGCAAGCGCTGGGCATTCAGCCGGGAGATCGCGTCATCGTAATGATGCTCAACAGCCCTGAAGTCATCATCTCCTACCAGGCGATTGCTCGCGCCGGAGCGGTCATCATTCCCATTATGCCCCTGCTCAAAGCGCCGGAGGTGCGCTACATTGCCGAGAATTCCGGGGCGAAAGCGGTGATTACCAGTCCCGTGCTGCTGCCCCTGTTGCGCGCTGCCCTGGCCGGTATACCAACCATGCAGCACATTATTTCCACCGGCGAGGTAGAGACTGGTGAGCAAGAGGGAGAAAAGGGAGCGGCGTCCTACACGCTGCATCGCTATTGCGACGTGGTTGCGCGGGGAGTCGCCTATGCCGGGCACTACCTGGAAGACCTGCCGGGCATCGCGCCCTCGCCCGATGATCTGGCCGTAACCATCTATACATCTGGCACTACGGGCAATCCAAAGGGCGTGATGCTCACACACCGCAACCTGATCGCCAACGCGCTCGGCGGCGCGGGTGAAGAACTGGCACCGCGTAGCGAGGAGACGCAGCTGGCGATCCTGCCTCTGGCGCATGGCTACGGCTTGCTCGTCTCCAATGTCGCCTACCTGAGCGGGGCCAGCATCGTCATGCACCCGCGCTTTGATACAGGGGCTGTGCTCTTGGCGATTGAACGCTATCGCATCAACGGCTTCGCGGGCGTGCCGGCCATGTTCGTCGCCTTGCTCTATACGCCGGATGCCGGGAAGTACGATACCAGCAGCCTGGAATATTGCGTCAGCGGCTCGGCTCCGCTGCCAGTCGCGGTGCTGGAAGCTTTCGAGCAGAAATT
>DASTKE010000494.1:0-2682 GCA_035716105.1 Ktedonobacteraceae bacterium
CGATCTCTGTCGGCGGGCGAGCACAAGGCATCGCCCCTACGACTTCCCCCGGAAAGATGGAGAGCCATCCACGTTCACGAATTGACACATCACAGGGATAGCGGTATGCTATGCGCGTCAATATGATGAGAGGGTTGTGAAGTGAGAAGTACTATGAGCAGAAATCGACCAGTTGGGCAGATTGTTTTGTTGCTGCTCTCGCTGGTGGGTGCTGGCATCGCCATCTACCTGACTACTGTCCACTATGCGCATGTTCCCCTGGTCTGCTCCACGCAAGGGTTCGTCGATTGCGCCGCTGTGCTTGCCAGTTCGTATTCCGTCGTTCCGGGAACATCGATCCCCATCACGATTCCTGGCCTGCTGTGGTGCCTGGTGAGCGCTGCCCTTGCCATTATCGCTTTGCGCGCTGTATCCGTCCCGCGCAACATACTCATCGCGCAATGTGCCTGGGCGCTGGTGGGTTTGCTGACCGCGCTCTACCTGGTCTTCGTCGAGATTGTGCGCCTGCATACTATCTGCGCGTGGTGTACCGCCCTGCACGTCCTCATTCTGATTATATTCCTCATTACGCTTGTCCAACTGCAACAGGGGACGAGCGATGAAGAGATGGATTTGAAATCCGAGCGAGGATAAGGCAATGGAGAGCAGGCCGGATGCGCAAGCGCCACTTGCTCATCCGGCCTGCTCTCCATTGCCTTATCCTCACTCAAAAAATCCTCCCCTTGTCAGTAACGATGTATCGTGTTACACTGCTTGCAGGATGGCATAGATTACAACCTTTTCAGAGACCGCTCGTAGATATTCATGGATGAGAACCCTGGCTATCTTTGTTATCTATGCTAGAGAGTATGTCGGATAGACAATCTATTAAGAACGAGCGGTGATATAGATGGAAACAACATTGCATAGTTCTGGATCGTTGGGTGCGCTGGGTGGACTGGCCGCACCGGCACCAGCACGAAAGTCACGTCGTAAGCGCATGGGAAATTCAGGAACACTCACGGGGGCGCAGGGTATTTCGAGCGCCGCACGATCTAGCGACCAGGCTATAGCAAAAGAAGAGCATGCATCTCAGGTCTATACACGAGGAACACGAGGGGCTATCGTGGAGGCAATGAGTGATGTCGCGCTTGTCGAGTTGGCGCTCGCACACGACCAGGACGCCTTCTCGGTACTCGTCGAGCGCTATAAAGATGCCGTCCAGAATCTGGCATACAGGATGCTAGGCAATATCTCAGAAGCGGAAGATGTGACGCAGGAAGCGTTTGTCCGCTCCTATACTCAGCTTGCCACCTACAAACCAGAGCACAAATTCAGTACCTGGCTGCTTTCGATTGCCTCCCACCTGGCGATTGACCAACTGCGTCGCCGCCGTTTCCTGGCGCTGCCACTGGAGGATGTACCATTCCTTGAATGGATCGTCGATAGTGGCGCTGGGCCGGAGCAGAGAGCGCTGGCTGGAGAACGGCAGGATGAGATACAGGCGTACCTGCAAAAACTGCCCGGCAAGTATCGCGCCGTGATCGTCCTGCGCTACTGGTACGATTTCTCCTACGAAGAAATTTCTGCCGCCCTTTCCCTGACGCCCGCGCTGGTCAAGGCGCGTTTGCACCGCGCCCGTGAACTGCTGGCTCGTTATATGCAGGAACAGAAGCAAAACGAGGAGGAGCAGGTCGATGCGCTGCCACGACGCTAAACTTTTGCTGGTTGCTCAGCGTAATGGTGATCTGGCCGAGGCTGATGCCCCCACGCTGCAAGAGCATCTCAAAGCGTGTCCAGCGTGTCGCGCATTTGCGCGTCGCCAACAGCAGGTCGATACCATATTCCGGGATGCCCCTCCTTACGTACCCGGCACCATCTCTACTGATCGCATTATGCGCGCTATCCAGCAGCAGCAGCACATATCGCAGCAGCTCGAGGATCTGCGCAGCCAGCAACAAACACGGGTGGCTCGCCTGCGCCCCGTTTGCACGCCGCTGGTTGTGCTCGGCATTTTCGGGCTGACCTGCCTCCCACTGCTGGCAATCGCGCTCATGCTTGTACAGCCCGGTCTGGCAGAAAATACACTGACATTCCTGAGCGGCTTCATCGCTACGCTCATGGTGCTGGCGCAGTATATTCAGACAGGTCTTATGCTCGTCACCTACAACAACTGGCTCCTTCTGGCAGTGGCATTTGCCGTTGTCGTTATGATGGGAATGTGGCTTCGCCTCATGCGCTACCCACAGGAGGCCTAGAGGCGAGGAGGGTATCATAGTCGCTTTGCTTCTCCCGGCAGGAAGAGACGAAATTGACCGTGATAGGGAGTTCCAGTATGTTGAAAAACAGATATCGCCAATGGTTCGCATGTTTCTTGCCAGGCATAGTTCTCCTGATAGTTCTTTTTATTAATGGCGGAAGCTGGCTGCGGTCGCTTCCTATTGCGCAGGCTAACGGACCAGCGCCATCATCCAGCGGTAATGGGTGTACAACTACCTTCCAGGGTCCGAACTTTGGGGAGACGATTGTCATTGGGAAAAACGACGTTGCCTGTGGCAAGCTGATGGATTTTGGCGGGAAAGTCGCCATTGATGGCAAGATGCAGGGCGATGTATCCGCCTTCGGCAGTACTATGGTTGTCACAGGAACAGTGGATGGAGACATTCATCTTTACGGTGGATTGCTCACACTGCAAAGCGGCTC
>DASTKE010000495.1:0-6397 GCA_035716105.1 Ktedonobacteraceae bacterium
CTCCCTTGAACGATTACTCGCGGATGCCGCGTGGAGCGAGGGGGCGGACAAGCGGACTCATGACGGGCAGGTCCTTCTTGCCGCGTGGCAGGCGCTGGCGCACGAGGTACGTGGGAGCCTTTGCAAGGTCGCTCTTTTCCAGCGTCACATCGGGGCCGAAGCGGTTGAAGAAGGATAGCTCGAAGTTCGGCGTCTCACCCAGCGCACCATGAGGACAGACCTCCACGCAGTCGCCACAGAAGATGCAGCGGTCGAGCGCGAAGGCGTAGCGGTCGAGGTAACGCTCGGCCATCATCAGCGAACCGGTCGGGCAAACCTGCACGCACGCGCCACAGGAGACGCAGTCGGTATCATGCAGGCTGACGTTGAACGGAGTGGAGACAATGGTGTCGAAACCCTTGCCGAACAGGCCGTAGCAGTCCGGGCCAATCACATCGTGACAGACGCGCACGCACTGCGTGCAGTTGATGCACTTGTTCGGGTCGCGCAGGATGAAGCTGTGCGACAGATCCACATCGTAGTCATGGTAGTCGCTCGGCTCACCATCATGGAAGCGGTTATCAGCCAACCCGAATTCGATACTAAACTTTTGCAGATCGCACTGTCCTGCAGCCGGACAGACGCACTGCAAGCAGCGAGCCGCCTCACGCTCTGCCTGTTCGCGCACGTAGCCCTCTTCAATCAGGAGGAAGTTGCGCTTGCGATCCTCGTAGGGCAGCATCGGCATCTTCACCTTCGGCTCGTAGGGCTTGTAGGGAACGATGTCGAAGAGGTCGGGCTTGCGCTCTTCCAGTTCCAGGCGGCGGGCCACCTCGTCCATATTCTCCCCATTCAGGAAGGCATGGATCGAACGCGCTCCCAGTTTGCCCTGGGCTACACACTCGATAATGGTCTTTGCGCCCATCTGCGCATCCCCACCGGCAAAAACGGCCCAACGGTCTGTCATGAAGTTGTACGGATTGGTCTGGATGGTACTCCGTTTGCTCCACGTTACTCCTGACTGTTTATCCAGGACTGACTCGTCTGGATTCTGACCAAAGGCAGGAATGATCGTATCACACTTGATGGTAAACTCCGAGCCTGGAATAGGAATAGGACGGCGACGCCCACTGGCATCCGGCTCGCCCAGTTTGTTGCGAACAAACTCGATGCCTGCCACCTTGCCGTCCTCAACGATGACACGGGTCTGCTGGACATAGAACATCAAATGCGTTCCCTCTGCCTCAGCGTCCTCAATTTCTTCAGGTGTCGCCGTCATCTCTTTGACGGAACGACGATATCCCGTGTGAACCTTTGCTCCCAGGCGCAGCGACGTGCGTGTGCAGTCAAACGTGGTAAACCCGCCACCGAGCACCACCACCTCTTGCCCTTCGCCAACCGGAACAAATTTGCCTTCTACCTTTTCCCCCAGGAACGCGATGGCGTTGACCACACCCTCGGCATCCTCTCCAGGAACACCCAACGGATTACTGGTCCAGGCACCAATGCCCAGATAGACCGCGTCGAAGCCCTGCGCGAAGAGGTCATCAATGGTAAAATCGCTACCCAGTTTGACGTTGGACTGCAAGTCCACGCCCAGTTTCCAGACAGACTCTAGTTCGTGGTCCATCATGTCCTTGGGTAAGCGATACTCAGGAATACCGTAGCGCAGCATCCCGCCGGGCTGCGGCTGCATTTCGAAGACCTTGCAGTAATGGCCCTTCAGCGCGAGATAGTAGGCGCAGGTGAGACCCGCCGGGCCAGCGCCAACAATGGCGACGCGCTTGCCCGTTGGTGGATCCTGGATGAAGGGGACAGGCGGGTCGAGCAAGCAGGTCTCTGCCGCGTGACCGTGCATACGGCAGATGGCGATTTCCTCTTCCACCAGCGTCCGGCGGCACGCCTTCTGACAGGGAGCCGGGCAGGTGAGACCCAGGATGTAGGGGAACGGCAGAACCTCTTTGACCAGCCGCGCCGCCTCCTTCATGGAGCCTTTGGCGATCAGTTCAAGATAGCCGGGGATGTCGATGTGCGTGGGGCAATCGATCTGGCAGGGAGGCTGGCAGTAGGCGTTGTGGTCGGAGAGAATCATTTCCAGGTTGGTGCGCCGGATGTGGAACAGTTCGTCCGAATCCGTCGTCACCACCATCCCCGGTTCTGCCGCCACACCACAGGAGGGCAGGGGCCGCTCCGCGCCCTCAACATGCACAAGGCACATGCGACAGGTGGTCGCTGGCTCCAACTTTTCATCATTACACAGGTTGGGGATACTCATAATCCCGCTGTCAATCGCTGCGCTCAGGATTGTCTGGCCTTCGTAGGCTTGCACGGTTTTGCCATCAATGGTGAGCGTGAAGCCGGGGTGTCCGACCTCGTTGCGTGTCATCAATGCCGCCTGATCCTGGTTTTGCAGCGAGAGATTATCTCGGATTGTTACAGCCATAAGTTCCTCTTCCGATTGTGGTTACGGCAAGACATGCTTGGTTACAAAACGATGGGCGCGTACCGGTAGACAGGTTCCTGTCGGGCATTGCTGCTCTTGAATATGCATGACGAAATGCTCAGGCCAGTACTGCCTGGCCGTCTTGAGCGGATTCGGGGCCTGCACGCCAAAGCCACAGATGGAACCATTGGGAATATACCTGGCGAACTCGTCGAGTACATCCAGGTCTCCCATCACCCCAAGATCACTGATAATGCCTTCAAGCAAACCCGTCACACGTTTCACACCAACACGGCACGGCACGCATTTGCCGCACGTTTCATGAGATAAATACCGGCTGCGTTCCATCGCCCAGTGAACCATGCACGTATCGCTGGCGAGCAACTCGACCACACCCGCGCCGACAATGGCTCCCGCCTCCTCCAATGGATCGTAATCATAGGGTGTATCAAAGGCGTCTAAAGGCAACGCACCGCCCTCGGCACCACCAACGACAACGCCGCGCAGTTCATCATCGGTATGAGTCAGGCCCGCGGCAGTCATAATCTGGCGCAGCGGAGTGCCAAACGGTACCTCCACTACCTGCGGCTGCCTATCAGGCGCGTAATCATAGACCGTCAGAATTTTTGTACCGGGCGTCGTAGCCGTGCCAACGCGCTTAAACGCCTCCGGCCCCTCACGCACAATCATCGGCACGTTCGCCAGCGTCTCGATGCAGTCAACGGCGGTGGGCTTATCCCACAGGCCGTATTTGGCCGGAAACGGCGGACGCTGCTCCGGCATGGGACGCCGCCCCTTGATGGCCTGTATCTGGACAGTCTCCTCACCACCCATAAAGCCTGCATTGGCCCCTATCACGTTAATGGTACAGCTAAATTCGGTACCCAGGATATCTTGCCCGGCGAGATTGGCATCCAGCGCCTCGTTCAAGGCGCGTTGGAGATTGCCCACGCCCTCGACAAAGGAGGTACGGGTGAAGATATACGCCTCGGAGGCTCCAACGGCGTAGGCCGCGAGCAAAACGCCCTCGATGACCTCGTGCGGGTGACGCTCCAGAAGCGAACGCGCCATCAGCGAACGTGGATCGGCATCGTAGGCGTTGCAGATGACATATTTCTGGTCATCGACCGCGTTGCGTACGACGCGCCACTTCTCTCCGGTCAGGCGACCGGCACCGCCGCGACCGCGCAGCTTCGCGTCGAAGACCTGCGTCGTCACCTGATCCGGCGTCTGCTCGCGGATAGCCTTTTCCAGGACGCTGTAGCCGCCTGCGCCGCGATAGGCCGCGAGCGTGGTAAGATCAGGACTGCCGCTCACCGGCAATACACGATAAGCACCTTCAAAATCAGGCATTTGGCTGCCTCTCATGATTAATATTTCCCCAGACGCCGCGAGTGGCTGGCGAGAGGCCGCGAATGGGCTGATCTTCGCGCAAAATGCCATCGGGTGCCGGGGCTGGCTTAAATTTCGGACTCATGGTTGCGATACCGAAGAGGTCGCTGAGATCGACGCCGCGCACCTGCACAATGCGCTTCGCGGCAGCCAGGGGCAGGTAGCCATAGGCGTCCATCACGGCATCCAGCAGGGCAGGAATCTCACCGGCGTCGTATGACCAGGTCTCCAACAGTTCATCGACCTTGCTCAGGTCGATCTGGGGTTCCAGGTAGTCCTTCGTCGGCGTCTCCATACAGGGCGAGATCGGCTTATGCGGATATTCAATTGCGTATTCCGCGATGCGCTGCGTGTAGTAGCCGCCCTTTGACGCGCCGGAAGCCGGGGGTATTTTGTACGAGGTGTATTTTTCCGCGCCATCACGCACGAACGATTTGAACCAGGGCCGCTCCCTCCAGCGATGCATCGGCTCATAATCGATGGTGATAGCGCGGGGCGGACAAGCCTTCTCACACAGCAGGCACGCCTCGCATTTCAGGTTAAAATCGGTACCGAGACCCTCTTCAGCGATCAGCTGGATCAGGCCACGACTGCGCGGTGGCAGTTTCGGCTTCTCATAGGGGTAATAACGGGTCGCCTTTGGCCGGAACATGTGGCTAAAGGTCAGGCCCATACCTTCAAGGATTCCACGCATACGCTACACCTCAATTTCCTTTTCACCGCGCACCTTCAGACCCTGCTTCGCGATCTTCTCACGCAGCTTCAGGATGCCCTCGATCAGCGCCTCCGGCCGTGGTGGACAGCCAGGCACATACACGTCCACCGGAACGATGGTATCGACACCCTGGACGGTATAGTAACTGTCGTAGAACTCGCCACCGGAGTTGGCGCACTGGCCCATGCTCAGCACCCATTTCGGGTCCGGCATCTGCTCCCACAACAGGCGCAGGCGCGGCCCCATCTTCACGGAGACAGTGCCGGCCACGATCATCAGATCGGCCTGACGTGGGCTGGAACGGAAGACTTCGGAGCCGAAGCGGGAAAGGTCATACTGTGGTGCGGAGGCGGAGGCGATCATCTCAATGGCGCAGCAGGCCAACCCGTAGCCCAGCGGCCAGACAGACTTTGAACGCGCCCAGTTCTGCGCCCACTGCAACATATCCGCCAGACTCGTCAACTGCACCGGCAGTTCCTGATCGCCCGGAATGTACTCCTGCGGCCCGGAAGCCATCGTCAGTGGTACCCGCTTACCCCGCGTGCCAGGAATATCGGTCGGAACCGGTGGAATCTTATTTGCGTCGCTGCTCATAACGGTAAAACTCCTCTGCAAAGGTCTAGCAGCACCTCTTGCTCGGTTTTAAGATTAAGATAGTTGCTGATCTGTTCTGTATGAGACACGAAAAAGGAGGACGGTGTACCGCCTCCCGTCTTGCCCCTATTATAGCACGAAGGCTGCAAGTTGACCACAAGAGATAACGCAGCCTCCCAAGAGGGGTGAGAGAGATGAAAAAAGGGGGAGAAGGCGCACACGGCTGCTAGCCGTACTATAGGTACCAGGCCACCCGCGAGGGGGTATTTACAGTGGAGCGAACGGAGGGTTACGGAAGGCCACCCGCAAGGGGATGGCCTGGCTCCAACACCGCAACACTCGTCCCCTACTTACCATCAAAGCGAAACAACTCCCCCACCTCCACACCAAGCGCCTCAGCCAGTCTCACAATTGTCTCAAGTGAAGGAGCCGATTCGCCTCTTTCAAGCAGACTGATAAAGCCTACTGAGCGCCCTATCGACTCGGCAAGCTGCTCCTGAGATATATCGCGGCTCCGGCGTAAATACCGCAATCGTTTTCCAAATTTTTTCTGAATTTCTACATCTGGCACGCTAGCAACCTTTGTTTTGCGAGAAGCGTATCATTGCCACACTTGCAAAACCAGCTAGCCACGCTTAAGTTTTATTAGCGACACTTGAATTTTTGCGGCGAGTATGATATTATTCTCATCAGCACGAGACCCATGAACAATTCTAAACACGAAGGATCAGCCATGAGCGAGAACACATCAGCCTACATACCCGTCGATGGAGAAGACGACAACGGCTACGACGTGCCATTCGGCACATTCACCTGGGCGCGCTGGCAGGAGATGCAGGCCCAAACCCTCCAACGCTTCACTCGCTTCCAACGCGCCATCGAACGCAAAAAGCCCCACGAAGCCGCCCTCATCGCCCTCGAACTGCAAGAAATGGCGGCACAATGGCTGAAAGAGGCATGCTGCTGGATGGAAATAAGCTGAGATTGTGGGGGGTAACGTGAATGGGAACAATATGTCGTAGGGGCGAGGGCGGTTGGGACAGGGCAGGGAGGGCCTTTATGGTCGCCCGCGTAACCATAGCGACACCGCCTAATCAAAGGGAACGCAGGGCGACCATAAAGGCCCTCCCAATCCATCCACACCGCCCTCGCCCCTACAAAACCCAATTCCGCCTTCTCATTGGGATATGCGGGTGTTCGAGCATGACCATGAGGTCGGCTTCTTGCATGAAGCTATCGTGCTGCTGCTGCGAGGCAAGTGGTGCATTCAGGAG
>DASTKE010000496.1:0-4216 GCA_035716105.1 Ktedonobacteraceae bacterium
GAAGGCCGGAAGCAGGACGCGCCAGAGACCGGAGTCGCGCAGGTTTTCGGTTTTGGCCGTTCCATATGCCTGCCGGTGCTCCTGAGCCGGTGTATCCAGCGTGACGCTCACAGCCTCCTCGGTTGCCGGTGTCTCCTTAAATTTCTCTTCCAGCACCCTCGCGTTATCCTCAGCAGCACTCTGCATCTGTGATTGTGACTGTGATCCCTGCGCATTTGTGTTTAGGGTTGTATCTTCCATCATTGTCCATCTCCTGAACATGTAAATAATAGCTATCTTCCAGTATATCACAAAAGGCGTCTCACCCCCCATTGCAATTCCAGGCTTTTTCCGCTATGCTTGCGCTGTAGCCTGGGCAAAGGATAGGAAAACGGCGTGACGGAAAACAGAATGCAGCAGGAATATACACATAGTATGGATGTTGGGCCAATCTCCTGGTGGAGCTGGCGTCCGGGTATGAGGCCAGAAAAAGCTCTGTTTGCCGGGGCGGTATTTGCTCTTGTAGGGCTGGCGCTGGCCGCGAGTGGGCTGGTCACGCTGGTACTGGGCATCCTTGATGGCAATTCGCCGCCGTTGCAACTGCCGGGGACTGTCACAAGCCATAGCACGGTCGCTTTTGACAACTTGCCGCATCTCACCATCCACCTGCACGCGCAAGGATTTCCCGATCAGGTTATGCCAGCAGTACCGGTCTCCGCCGCACACAGCATCTCCGATGGCGCGCATGTGCTGGTGGATTATTCGCCGCGACTGCACTTTCTCTATGCCATTGAGAGCCAGGGGCGGCGTTATCCGATACCCGGTTCCAGCGCGGCTGGCAACCCCTTTGGCTCCCTCGCGCTCTTCTTTCTGGGCGCGGTGATCTGCCCGTATCCCATGCTACTCACGCTGCTAGCCTGGCGCGACCTGAACGTTGGGCGCGGAGGCCGGAAGAAACAGCAGATGCGCGCACGTGTTGTGGGCCTGCGAGCCGCAATATCATCAGGAACGCGCAGAACAGGGATGATGCCTGTCCCTTCGCGCTCGTGGCACGGAGTGGCACTACAGCCCCTCGATTCTAGAATTACGCAGCAAGTCATGTCGTTCAGTATTCCTGAGTACACCTACGCCTTGCTCCACGAGGGCGACACGGTAGAGATCACCTACTCACCTCACCTGCACTATGTCTACTCAATCTCTGTCGTGGAGGCTGCGAAGACAGGGAAGGCAGGAAAGGCGGTGGATAGCGCGGAGACAGCGCAGTGAACACTCCACTTCTCTTACAGAAATCGCAGCGCTTCACACGGCAATGTCTTGATCTGCTCTTTCCACCGCGCTGCGCTGGCTGCCAGAAAACTGGTTCTGTGCTCTGTCCGGCGTGCCTGACCGCGATTCCACTGCTAGCAGCGCCGTTCTGCCAGCACTGCGGCTCGCCTTCAGCGGCGAATGGGGCATGTCGCTCCTGCCAGTATCACCCGCCGCGCCTGCACGGATTGCGCGCCGCGAGCCTCTTTCAAGGGCAGTTGCGTTTCTACATTCACCAACTCAAATACGAGGGCAAAACGCGGCTGGCGGAGCCACTGGGGTTTCTGATGGCGCAGGCGTATAGACGCTACGGCTTTCAGGTCGACGCGATTGTCCCCGTCCCACTGCACCCTGAGCGGCAGCGACAGCGCGGCTACAATCATGCTGCGCTGCTGGCTGAGGTGTGCGCGTTGCAGGTGGGCGTGCCGCTCTACAGCGACATGTTGCAGCGCTCCCTCGCCACGCCAGCGCAGGTCGGTTCGACAGCCAGCCAGCGCTACCAGAACGTCGCGGGCGCGTTTCTCTGCGCACCCGCCTTTGCAACCGGCGCGCTCACCGGACGCAGCATCCTCATTCTCGACGATGTCTGCACCACAGGAGCCACGCTCGAAGCCTGCGCCGCCCCGCTCTACGCGGCAGGAGCAACGGCGGTCTGGGGACTGGTGCTGGCAAGACCAGGATAATTTATTGGGGATTCGGACGGGTCATCTGTGCTACTTCCCAGGCCACCCGCAAGGGGTGGCCCTACTATACACGATCCAGAGCGCGGCTCTGCGAGGCGCATGCGTGTATAGTAGGGCCACCCCTTGCGGGTGGCCTGCTGGAATCATTCTGTAGTAACCCAGAAAGGTCGTTCAAATGGGTAACGATAACTACACATTCAATGGGCTGGGGGTGGGTCTGGGCAATCTGGCGCGGCTGTCGAACGCGAGGATGCGCTCGATTAGCGCGGAGAATTTCAGTGGTGAGAAGGGACGCGGCGGCATGGCGGTTGAGGGAACAGGAGCGAGGAGCGCAGGCGAGTTGGGGCAGGGCTGGAAAATCTCGCCCTCCGTCGTCATCGCTCCGGGAAGCACCTTCACTCTGGCCGAGATCGGAGAGCCGGGAGCTATTCAGCATATCTGGATGACGACCTACCCGGCGCACTGGCGCACGCTGATCCTGCGCGCCTACTGGAATGGCGAGGAAGCACCCTCGATTGAGTGTCCCTACGGGGATTTCTTCGCCAACGGCTGGTGCGAACGCTGCAATGTCAACTCTCTGCCCATCGCGGTCAATCCTGCCGGGGGCATGAACTCGTACTGGGAGATGCCGTTCCAACACAGCGCTCGTCTGACCATCGAGAATCTGGGAAGCGAGGAAGTCACGCTCTATTACCAGATCGATTACACGCTGACAGAGGTACCTGCCGACCTGGGCTGCTTTCACGCGCAATGGCGGCGCAGCAACCCACTGGCGTATAAACAGGTGCATACGCTGCTGGATGGTGTGCGCGGCAAGGGGCAGTACGTGGGAACGTACCTGGCGTGGCAGAGCAACAACAACGGCTGGTGGGGTGAGGGCGAAATGAAATTTTACCTGGATGGCGATAGCGACTTTCCCACCATCTGCGGCACCGGCACCGAGGACTATTTCGGCGGTGCCTGGAACTTCGAGCAGCCCAGGGGCCAGTATGGAACGTACTCGACCGCCTTTCTCGGCCTACCCCAGGTCATCCAGCCAGACGGGCTGTATCGCAGCCAGCAGCGCTTCGGCATTTATCGCTGGCACATCCCCGACCCGATCCGCTTTGAGGAAGACCTGCGCGTCACCATTCAGGCGCTTGGCTGGCGCACCGATGGACGCTATCTCCCCCTGCGCGACGATATCGCTTCGACTGCGTTCTGGTATCAACGCGAACCGCATCAGCCCTTCCCGCCGCTTCCCGGCGTACATGAACTGGAAGTCATTTGACTGCAAGGAGGTAAAGAACATGAGCTACAAAATTGGCGTCTATGGTTCCAGCGTCAGTGAGGGCGCACAGGCGGAGGCGCTGGGCAAGGCACTGGGAGACGCACTGGCAACACGCGGCTGCACCATCATTACCGGCGCGTGCAGCGGTATGCCCTATGTTGTCGCGCACGAGGCGGCACAGCAGGGCGCGCCGGTCTGGGGCTTCACTCCGGCCATCAACGCGGAGGAGCACCAGCGTGCCTACCCGCGTGACGATGCCAGCATCTACACGCGATTGGTCTACGTGCCGCAGAACTACGCCGAATTGTTTGTCAAACAGCCAGCATCAGCCGCCCTCGACTGGTCAGAGCGGCTCAAATACCGCAACGTCATCTCCACTATCAATTGCGACGCCGGTATCATCATCTCCGGCAGCTGGGGAACACTCAACGAGTTCACCAACCTCATCTACGAAGGCAAGCCCATAGGCGTCCTGACCGGAACCGGCGGCCTCGCGGACCAACTGCCCGACTGGTTCTCCAGACTGCGCAAGAAATCCGATTCGGTTGTGCTGTTTGAAAGCGATCCGCAACGGCTGATGGAAATGGTTATAGCGACGCTCGTTGCGTAGCGCTCGATCCCACCAGGGCGACCGCAAGGGTCGCCCCTACTATATATGAAGCAATCTACCAGGCCCGTATATGATAGAAGCGCCCTGGAATGGAGTTCAACGCCTCCTACGCCCATAGATCAGTTCATCGGCTTCCTCATGCAGCGTCACCCGTAAATCACGGACGATAGGATCATCGAAGCGAACGAGATAGAGGGTGAGGATGAGATCAAAGAGCGTTGAGAAGTAATATTCCTCGCGCCTGAAATCGCTATGCACGCGCCGGTGCAGCAACGGGGGCAAGGAAGTGAACTCCTCACCCTCCAACAATATCGGCAAGATACTCGCCTTCTGCTTCTCTGTTCCTAGAAGACGTATACTAATCAAATC
>DASTKE010000497.1:0-2588 GCA_035716105.1 Ktedonobacteraceae bacterium
TACTCGGCTGGTTGCTGCCGGTGGTGCAGATACTGCAAGAGCTACACAGCCGCTCTCCGGCGGTCATTCACCGCGATATCAAACCCGCCAACATCATCCTCACGCCTGAGCGAAACGCCGTGCTGGTCGATTTTGGCCTGACGAGGCTCTATGAGGTGGAAAAGAGCGGGCAGACCGGGGCGCGAGCCGTCTCCGAAGGCTTCAGCCCCATCGAGCAGTACCTGGGCAAAACAACGCCACAGTCGGATATCTACGCGCTGGCGGCGACGATGTACATGCTGTTGACAAATACGCTGCCGCTCTCATCGCTCAGCCGCAGTATGCAGGATGAGCTTGTCGCGCCGCGTATCCGCAACCCGGCCATCTCGCCGCAGGTCGAACGCACCCTGCTCAAGGCGCTGTCAATGCAAGCCGAAGATCGCTACCAGAGCATGGCGGACTTCGCTCGCGCCTTGCAGGAGAAGCCGTTTACCGCCTATTCCGACCCGACGCTGGCCGCGCCGCGCATCCCGCCACCACCTCCGCCACTGTCGTTAGGAGTCCAGCCATCGTCTCCACCGCACGCATCGTCCATTGCTCCCACCATGGCGGACACAGCGGCGAAGAGAACGCAGGGGCAAGGGCAGCGCGGCAGTGGGCAACGGACACCGCAGCCCACTCCGGTGCGTGGAACGGGCAAAGCATCTCCCGCGCCGGTAACGGTACCCCCCGGTTATGTGCTGGTGCCGCAAAACGCGCTGGCACCACCGAAGCCGCTTCCCAGCGCCACAGGTCAAGGCTGCCTCTGGGGGCTGCTGCAAGGTGTGCTCTCCGCGCTCCTGCTGCTGCTCTTCAAAAAAGAGGCGTACTTCTACACGGGCATTTTGATGGGTTTCCTGTTTTACCTGGCGGCTGGCTACTTCACCACGCATCGGGGAGGCAATGCGTTTCGTGGTGCCTGGGCCGGTCTCTGGGCGGGTTTCATCAGCGTACTCGCCTTCTGGATTGCTTTGCTGATCGGCCTCCTGATCCAGCTTACCAACCGCATCAATGCCGACGAGCAGGCAGCGCGCCTGCATGGGGGTAACGTGCCACAGGACGAGATTCAGCGAGCGTGGAAGGTGGTCATGCCGGTCTTTCTCAACCATCCGGCGGCGCAATCGCCACCTGTTCAGACTCAATTGCTGATCTTCCTACTCGCGGGTATCGTGTTCGCGTTCCTCTTTGGCCTGCTTGGTGGCTTTCTCGGACGCTTGCGTTACCGGACGCGCCTACAAAAAAGAGCACGACCAGTACTCAAAAATGCGTAGTGCCAGACTGTCCATGCTGATGATGTTATCATGGAGGAAATGGAATATGCGTGTAGTGCTTTCACCAAAATTGCAGACCTACCTGCAACAGGCTGGGAGCCGCGTGCTGACGGTTACGCTGGTACCGGTGCGCTGCTGAAGTGGGACGTTCTATGATGTATCGGTCGATACATCCGCGCCGCGAGATGCCAGCCGTTACGCATCGTTCGAGCAGGATGACATGCGTATCTATTACTCCCCGCAAATTGCGCGCAGATCCCATGTGCTAGAACTCGATTACGTGCGCGTGCTCTTCCGCAGCAGGCCGCAGCTTTCGGGGCCAGAGGAACTTCTGGCTACGATTGTGCTCGGCCACCTCTGATGCTTGACGTTTTGTGGTACTATCTTCCTTGCAGAGTTGCATCATCACAAGCGGGAAGGTAGGCTCTACATTTGAGTACGGAAGAACGGACGAACCAGACAACGGAGGGCGCAGGTACAACCTTCACGGCATCTCCCAATGAAGAGACGTTATCAGTTACTGAGGTGGCGCGGGAACTCAGTGCTGAATTATCGATTGCCGCCGCGCAGATTGCTCGTACCATCGGTTTGCTGGACGAGGGCAATACAATCCCCTTTATCGCTCGCTATCGAAAAGAGGTCACTGGCAGCCTCGACGAGGTACAGATTCAGGCCATCGCTGACCGCGCCGCCGCGTTACGGGCGCTCCATGAACGCAAAGCGGACGTGCGCCGCTTGATCGACACACAGGGCAAGTTAACGCCCGAACTGGCGGACGCCATTGCTGCGGCCAGAACGCTGCAAGAGGTGGAAGACCTCTACCTGCCCTATCGTCCCAAGCGCAAGACCCGCGCCAGCGTTGCCCGTGAAAAGGGACTGGCTCCCCTGGCCGAGATTATTTTGCAACAACTCGAACTGGCCGGAGATGCCAGCGCCCTGCTCGAGGAATACGCCCAACCCTACCTGGATGCCGGGAAGGGCGTTGATACCAGCCTGGAAGCCTACGCGGGCGCTCGCGACATCGTGGCCGAGGTGATCGCCGAAGATGCCAGCGTGCGCGGCAGCCTGCGCGCCACCTTCTTCAAGCAGTCCACAGTGGCCGCACGTGTCACCGATGCCGACAAACTGAAGGAAAAAGACCCCAACGGCGTCTATCAACTCTACTACGAGTTCAGCGAGGGCGTGACGAAACTGGTGCCGCACCGCGTGCTGGCCCTGAACCGGGCCGAGCGGGAAGATGTGCTGCGCCTCAGCATCGATCTGCCCTACGAGCAGGCACAGCCAGAGATTACGCGCCAC
>DASTKE010000498.1:0-4717 GCA_035716105.1 Ktedonobacteraceae bacterium
TTCTCGATGCCTTCGCGAATAACCGCCTGTCGTCGCTCCATTGTGCGCAGGATCAGGGGGAATCCCCATTTCCACAGCAGCAAGAAAACGATGCCGAAGCTGACCAACTGCGAGAGAAAGGCCAGTGCATTGATGCCAAGCCCACTGAACAGAGTGCTAACGTCGGCCAGATGTACGATGGCGTACATGATGTTGCCCTCCTTTCCTCAGAAGGTACTACAACCGTTCTTACCATGTAGCACGCAGATGAGGCGTGTCATGTTTCCTTTTTCCTACCCTGTAACATCACTACGAGGCAAATACGGTATAGGGAAAGGCTCATGAGCGCGCCTCATCTTCCATCTTGCTACCGGGTGAAGTAGTACCGTCGACTCATTAACCCACGAACAGGACGAGGAAGGCGATCAGCAGCGCGTAGATAGCGATGGCTTCGGCGAAGGCCAGACCAAGAATCAGGTTGGTACGGATCAGCGGCTCGGCTTCGGGGTTGCGCCCGATGGCGTTGAACGCCTGACCGGCGGCAAGACCAATACCAATGCCAGGGCCGATAGCGCCCAGGCCGATGGCTAACGCCACTGCCAGTGGTACGAGATTGACGGTGCCAGGTGTGGCGGCTGCCGGAACAAGGGCCAGTACGAGTGATGCGATCATGAAAGAACCTCCTTAAGAGCTGTAGGGGAGCCGGGCGGTGGCCGAACCTTAGTGGTATCGGAGCGCGGGCGGCGTTGCCCTACGTATGTATATATTCTATCGAATTTATGCAATCACAGCACGAAAGGCTGCGAGTAGCAATCACTTAAGCGGCCACGCGCTCTCTTTCTTTCTCCTCGTTGTGTTCAACTTCTTCGCGGGCTTCGTATTCGGATTCTGCTTCCCTGTGGCTGCTTGTTGCCAGTTGCAGGTAGGTCAGGGCGAGCAGTGCAAAGACGAATGCCTGCACTACGGCGACGAATAGTTCGAACGGGATGAAAATAACGTCCGCGAGGAACGGCAGGATGAACGCGAAGACCGCCAGCACCACGCTGCCCGCGAAGATGTTGCCGAAAAGACGGAAGGTCAGCGAGATGATACGTGCCAGTTCGCTGATGATTTCCAGCAGGCCAACGAAGAATTCGATGAAGCCCGTGAGACTGAACGAGAACAGCGCTTTGAAGTTGAAGTACTTGCTCAGGTGCTCTCCAGCCCCCAGAGTCGCGAAGCCGAAGACCTGGGCAACGATCACCGCGACGAGCGACATGGCGAGATTCAGGTTCAGGTCGGTGGTCGCGGGGCGAATCCAGGGAATGACGGCATTTGAGATTGGGCCAAAGAGCAGGAAGCCTGCTACTGGCTGGTAGTTGGCGTGAGCGGCTGCGTTGACGTGCTGGATCACCTCGCCGTCGATCGAACCGACGGTATCGACTCCTGGGAACACATCCAGCAGGTTGGAGACGAGAATGAACAGGAAGAGGGTAGCAACTAGCGGGAAGAACTTTTTCCCCCGTTCTTTCCCCACCACACCTTCGACCAGCCCAAGCAGCGCCTCGATCATCCACTCCATGATATTCTGCCACCCGGAGGGGATCAGTGCGCGCTTGCGAGCGAAAAAGAACATAAAGAATAATACGACGATAGAAATCCAGGTACAGAAGAGCGTATTGCTAATGGGGAATCCTATGCCTGGAACGGTATAAATTGTATCGGGTGCGAGTCGTACAGTTGGAAGTTTCCAGAGCACTCAGCATCCTCCTTCGAGTGTACCGGGCGCCGTCAGGTCTGTTTGGTTCTAGATGGTTCCCGTCTATCCTCTTTTCTAGAGTGTGCGCGATAATAAACGGTATGCTCCATATATTCCCGATATCAGGCCAAGCAGCAGCCCGAGCAGTAAAAACAAATATCCTGTATGTATTGCGCCGTCCAGGAGGTGTCCTAAGATGGCTAACACAGCAATGGGTATAGCTATGGTAAAGCCCAGTTGCCCAACGAGCGCCAGTGATGTCCAGGGCGATGGTGGTGGCTTCTTCTCCATAACCGTTCCTTTATCCCATCTGTTGTCTCTGATAGTATTGTACCACAAGGAGTATAGCATATGGAACCGTGGGAGTGCAACAAGTGATACATTCGGAGGCTCTGCTTTTCCTTGACGTTCTGAATCTACTGGTATCATACTTGCAAATATGGGAGCTATGTTTCCCATTCGACCTATTCTTCCCTCGTGCATTGTTTGTAGTACAATTGAGTGCTATAATGCAAAAAAAAAGTCTGTTGGAGAGGCAAGAAATGGTTGCACTACTCGATTCTGAGAATCGTATTCCCCCCAGATTCACCCTTCCTGCTAAATTCACTTTTGCTGTTGATCTTTCGACGAAGCTTATTCGGCCCAGATTCACCCTGCCTTTTGATCTTGCGGCCAAACGGCGCGGCATTCGTGCCTATACGCGCACAGCAGGAGAGTTGGGTTCTGAGCATATTGCCTTGCCCAGATTGCGCAGGTGGGACGCTATCGTGCTGTGGACACAGTTAAGTGGTATTGCGCTCTTCACGCTCTCCGCCTGGGTTGGTGTATTTCTCATTCATGTCCTTTTTACGTACACCATCTTTGTGTGCGTTGTCACGACTATCATTGCCTCAATACTCGCGAGCCTGGTATATCGACGGGCGTATATGCGGCGAGTGAGGCAAGATGCGCGTCTCTGCACGCAAAGAATACCAGCTCTTCATAAAGACACCTGGAGCCATCTACGGGCGGTCACCGCGGATACGCTCAGTTATTTAGCGGCGGTAGGAAGAGACCGGCGGTGATCAAACAGACCTTGAAGGATCTGATCTCCTGGCCGGTCACGCACTATTGCATCTTATATATCATGCTCGCGTTTATGATCGTCCCTATGTTGTCCTATACCGGCGATCTGATCCAGCCACGAAATCCATTGTTCTGGTTTGTCTCGTTTATGATGTTCATCCTGTCGTTCAACTGGCTTTTCAAGGGCTTTATCTACGTCCTGTGCTCATTCTGGTACGATGTGTGGCTGCTCCGGCGGCAAGTGCGGGCAAGACAGGCTCGTGCCGGTATCGCGTACGCACCGCTGGTTTCGGTCATCATCCCGGCCTACAACGAAGAAGTGGGCCTTGTGGCGACGCTCAAGACGGTGGTAGCCAGCACATACACCAACATGGAAGTGATTGTGATCAACGATGGCTCTAGCGATGATACTGAGCAGGAGATGTACGCTTTTCTCCAAAAATACTACTGGGCGAATCACAACCGGCCTGCGATTGCCGTGAGCTACCTGCACCAGCAGAACGCTGGCAAGGGCGCGGCGCTCAACACGGGCATACGTATGGCGCGAGGAGATATCATCGTGACGTTTGATGCCGATTGCGCGGTGCAGAGAGATTGTGTCAGGCAGCTTGTCGCGGCATTTGTCGATCCTGCTGTGATGGCCGTTTCCGGCAATATCAGAATTGGCAATATGAGCACTATTCTGGGTGTTGTCCAGTCCCTGGAATATGCCTTCGGCTTTTTCCTGAAAAAGGCTGAAGCGATGTTTGGAACCGTGTTTGTGATCGGGGGAGCTTGCGCGGCATTCCGGCGCGAGGTGTTTTTCAGGCTAGGCCAATTTGATACGCGCTTTTTAACCGAAGATATGGAGATGTCATTCAGGATACAGCAGGCCGGGATGCGTGTGATCTACGTTCCTCGCGCTACAGTGCATACGGAAGGACCATCAACGCTCCGGGGATTGATCTTGCAGCGCATCCGCTGGAAGCGTGGGCGCGTCGAGACGGTAGTACGCTATACCTCGGAGATCTTTAGCAAAAAGAGCAGGAACAAGCTTTTCTTCTGGTTTGTGGTACCCCTGGTCTATCTTGATGACATGGTGATGGTGCTCAATGTCGTGTTCACCTTGCTGCTGTACGTCTATTCGGCGGAGATTCTCAACTACAGTTTTCTCTTTATATTGATGGCGATGACTTCGTTTATCTACCTGCTCGTGTTCCTGAGCGACAACCATGACCGCAACATCAAGAACATGATCATTGTCCCTCTGGTGTACTTTTTGTCGCATCTGAGTATGCTCATCGAGGTCTATGCGCTGCTGACGGCGTACTGGACGCTGCTTACGCGCCGTAAGGTAGAATGGCAGAAGTGGCAGCGGAGAGGCGTGGTTGATAGCTGAGAGAAAAAGAAGCCATCATCCGACTTCTTTCACACGTTGATCTTAAATCCTCATCTCAGCTACAACCACATAGGAAGAGTGTCATATGCTCTGTCTTTTTACTGCCAATCTGTGCGGGAGGTGGTACAATCATAGCACGCCAGAAAAAACTGGCCCAGACGTGTCATGCTGAGCGCCGCGAAGCATCTGCTGCCGCTTCGCTTGAGCAGGTGGCTCACGCAGATGCTTCGCGGCGCTCAGCATGACATGCCGGAGGCTCTTTTTTATGACAGGCCAAATCGCGTATTACTGTTGACTTTAGCCAGTGGAAGATTGTAGGACGATGGGCTGAGTTATGCGTTCCAGACGGTGGCAACAGAGGCAGACCCTATCAGGGCGACCGCAAGGGATCGCCCCTACTATGATACAGCGACGCCGCCGGGGAGGAGAGCCATGCGCTACCTGAGTGTCTTGCCGCGTTTTCTGCTAAACCTGACGTTTCCGGTCCGGCTGGCAATAGCCATTTGCTCTGTCCTCTTTGTCTTGCTGGTCTATATCCTGATGGGGTCGGCACGCAA
>DASTKE010000499.1:0-12656 GCA_035716105.1 Ktedonobacteraceae bacterium
TCGACGGGAACGTTTTTACTGGCGGCGATTGATCCTGACGCGGAAAATCAGCTTGTGCATCTCGATAAAAGCATCAGTCAGGGGCGCATGTTGAGCGAACAGGATACCATTCACCTGGATACAAGCATACCAGATAATCCAGCCTACTATCCATCCCTGCACCGCTCCATCCCATATGAACAGATTCCCATGCTCATTCACCGCCAGTTGCCCGGTCAGATCGCGCTCAACGCGACCTTTACGCTGCTCTATTCCGGCGCGCTGACCCCAGAGCAGATCGCGGCGAAGGGTGGTGTGCTCTATTTGCAGCGACTCCCCGGCCAAAAGGTCATATTCCAGGGAGCGGTGCCGATGGTGCAGAACGATCCGCAGCGCTTCTCCGGCGCGAGCTTGCTCTGGAATGGGCATAGCTGGCAAAGGATTGTCTCCTCCTCAAACAAAGGCATTGTACCCTACTACAGCCTCGATTTTACCGGCGCATCTGCTCCCGCTGGCCTGAGCTACCAGCCTGCTATTGCTCCCGACGGCAGTGCAGGCTACAGGCTGGTGCCGCAAGGTTCGCAGGGACCAGAACTGGCTTTCCGCAGGCTCTCTACCCTACATACCGTTAAAAATGCTGACATCATGAATCGCAAAGGCCCGGAAGTGTTTTACGAGTACCAGGCGGTCGGAGAGTTCACGGACAGCAAACTGGAGGCGCAGATAGGCAATCCGCTCAACTGGCTGCCTGAAAACACGTATAGTGTGCCGCCGGTTGTCCTGCGCTATGATGCCCAGGGGCACCTCGTCAAGTCGAAGCTGCTCCTGCCAACCACCAACACGGCGGGCTATGTCATGCAGCCGCCGCTGGCGCTGACGACGATTGATGCCGCCCGTCAACTTGTGGGCAATAACTGCATCAATGCCATTCGCGTGCGCGTCGCGGGCGGCATCTCTGCCGACCAGGAGGGTTGGAAGCGCGTGCAGCAGGTGGCGCAGGAGATTCACCAGCAGACCGGCTTGCAAGTGGTAGTGACCCTCGGCTCCTCGCCAAAGCCGACGCTGGTTTATGTGCCGGGGGCGCGTCTGGGCCAGTACCAGGCGCTCCAGGATGTTCCCGCTATCGGCTGGGTGGAGGAACGCTGGATACAGATTGCCGTGGCGCTCACGTATCTGAAGCAAGTGGGAGCCACGCGCCTGCTCTTGCTCAGCGCGGTGCTGGCGGTCTGCCTGGGCTACCTCGCCGTGACCTTCAGCACATTGGCCGCGTCGCAGCGCCGCGATTTTGCTATCTTGAGCGCCCTCGGCTGGCGACCCTGGCAACCGGCGCGCATCTTCCTGGCACAGGCCATGCTGCTAGCGCTGGCAGGCGGACTCGGTGGCATGGGTCTTGCCCTGTTGATCGCCTGGATGATTGGCGCGATTCCGCTCTGGCCGGTCGTCGTGTGGACGCTTCCGGTAATGCTAGCGCTGGCGCTGCTCAGTTCGCTCTACCCGCTCTGGCAACTATGGCATCTGCAACCAGCAGTGATCTTGCGTGCCAGCCCTTCTATTTCTGCTGCGAGTCGCTCGTGGCTGGCTACTCACCTGAGCGCCTTCCTGCCGCCTCTTGCTGCTCTGGTTGTGAGCAATCTTGCGCGCTCGCGTCCACGTACCGTGCTGGCCGCGCTCAGCCTCTTCCTGTCTTCCGTTCTGCTTGTCCTGATGGCGAGCGGCCTGCTGGCCTTTCGCGAGTCGCTTCAGGGAACGCTGCTCGGCGATTTCATTCTCTTACAGACTGCCGTTCCCCAGCTCGCTGGCTGCGCGTTCGCCCTGCTGCTCTCCTTCCTGAGCGTGGCCGACCTGCTCCTCTTGCAGGTACGCGAGCGACAGCAGGAGATCGGGCTGTTGCAGGCGCTTGGCTGGCGACCAGCACTGGTGCAGCGCCTGTTTGTGCAGGAGGGCATTCTGCTTGCTCTTGTTGGCGCTCTGCCCGGCGTGCTGGTTGCCCTGAACATCCTGGAACGAGAGCAGATCGCGCAGCACCTCATCCCGCCCTTGCTGCTCGCTCTGAGCGTAGGGCTTTTGATGCTGCTGGTGGCGGCGCTGGCCTCTATTCCCGCGCTGCGTGCCATCAGCCGCCTGCAACTCATACAGGTGCTGAGAGCGGAATGACAGGTAGGAGTGAACGCTTATTCCTCACGCAGTGCGCTGTCATAGGTCGGAAGCGCCATGCCCAGTTGTGCCAGGATGCCCGCGAAGCCGCCGCCGGGCCGGTTGAACATATCGGTGCTCAAGAACGAGATCTGGTCGCCGCGAATGGTGTACTCCCAATCACGCGGGGGAAGCGCTATCGGCTTGTCCGTGGGCAGGATGGGCGGCAGGCCGGGAACCACCAGTTCGCCCGTGTTGGTGCCGGTGATGGAGACATTGACGGTGACGCGATCTCCCCGGGTATTCACGATATGTTCGTTGAACTTCCAGTCAGGGAAGGCACGCATCAAGTTCTTCATATAGTCTACAAACTGGATGTTGTTCAATTTCTCAGGCATCTGGCCAGCGCAGAAAAAATCACCAGTGAGGCAGGAGGCCAGCGCCTCCGCGTCGTTGTTCTCCCAGGCGCGCATACTGGCCTGCACAACATCTGCCGGACTCATACTGTTTCCCTCCTTATTGAATGATTGGCGCATCGATACCCAACTGGTGCAATACACCTGGAATGCCGCCTCCGGCCACGGGCTGGACGGTGATCGACTGAATTTGATTATTTTCAACGAGAAATGTGAGATGCTCTTCGGGCAGCGTGACCCTGCGGTTCGTCTCAGGAATCGGCGGCAAGCTCAGAGGTACCAGGTTCATGATATTGCTCTGCGTGCCGGTCATCTGGATGGTTGCCTGAATCATTTGTCCCTGCACGATGACTTCCGCCTGCTGGATGTCATGCACGTTGAACGACAGGTTGGGCATCCCGTACTTGAGTTCTTCAATGAGCGTAATGAACTGCTTTTTGTTGAGCGGGCGTGGCACCAGGCCCGTGTAGGTAAAATCACCGGCCAGGTACCCGGCAGCTTTGCTATACTCTTGTGACTCCAGTGCGAGTATGAAGTCCTTGACAGTCTCAGCGCCATTCATAGTCTGCACCCTCCTTCGTAGCTATAATACCTGATTCTGGATTGGCTGATTGACGCCGATTGTTCGCAGCAGGTCGGAGATATCGCCGCCCGGTGCCGGATGGAGCGTCAGCCAGAAGATCTGATTATCGCGCACACCGCACTCGTAATACTCCTCTGGCAGGTCGATCTTCTGGCCGGTCGGCGGCGTGGCCGATATTCCCATGACGGGCGCGGCGAAGACTCCTGTATTGGTACCCGTGATCTGAATCTTCACGTGGACGGTTTCACCCTGCCTGTGAACATCATGGAAGTTGAACGACCAGTCAGGGATAGCTGCCTCCAGCGCCGTCATGAATTCGATGAACTGATTGCGAAACAACGGCTGCGGAGGCGTGGGTGCGCTGTAGACGAAATCACTCCTCAAATAGGAGTAAGCGGTCGGAAAATCTTTTGCGTCCAGCGCTCGCATAAAAGCCCTGACAATCTCTATTTCATCCATTCGATAAGCTCCTTTGTTCATTGTACCTCATAAAGCGTTCATTAGAGAGCACGTTTGAGAGCGCTTCCCGGTTGTGATATCGATACTCTGTCCGGGCTATGGTTCATTGTTTACCCGTAGGTGCCGATTGATCGCGCCCATCGCCGATTGATCGGCTAATGCACGTTAGGCCGATAATGAGGTTTGACATCGGCCCGCTTCCCAGGCCGATCAATCGGCGATGCGCTCGGTAAACCGGCACCTACGTCCGTTTCATGCCGTTGCCGGATTATTTGGTTCAAGTTCATTATCGGCGATGGGCGCGATCAATCGGCCCCTACGGTGCCTGGCTCGCCTGTATTGCGGGAAACGATGGGGATGGGATAGAATCGAAATGCTATTTTCGTTACCATTGCTGTGAAAAAAGAGGAAAATGATGAGTGACAATACCGAGGAACAGATTACTCAGAATGTGCTGGACAGCATGGCGGACACGCCTGATCCCAGGTTGAAAACGGTGATGACCAGCCTCATCAATCACTTGCATGCCTTTATACGCGAGGTCGAACTCAGCGAGGAAGAGTGGGCGTGGGGGATTCAGTTCCTGACCAGAACGGGTCAGATATGCGACGAGAAGCGGCAGGAGTTTATTTTGTTCTCCGATATCACCGGGGTGACGATGCTGGTCGACGCTATCAACCACCGTTCGCCGGGTAAGGCGACCGAAAGCACCATCTTCGGCCCGTTCTACCGGGAAGGCGCGCCAGAACTGCCGACCGGCGCGAACATCAGCCAGGATGGCCGGGGCGAGCCGGTCATTGTTACCGGTCGCGTGCTTTCGACCGATGGAACACCCATTCCCGACGCGCTGCTCGATGTGTGGGAGACCGACGAGAACGGCCTGTATGAGCAGCAAGACCCCGATCAGCCCGACATGAACCTGCGCGGCAAGTTCCGCACGGACCGCGACGGACGCTACAGCTTCGTGGGCATCAAACCTGTTTCCTACGCCATCCCCAACGATGGCCCGGTTGGGCAATTGCTGCGGGCGCTGGGGCGTCATCCCTTCCGTCCGGCCCACATTCACCTGCTCGTTTCAGCAGAGGGTTTCGTGCCAGTCACGACGCACCTGTTCGTCAAGGGCGATCCCTATCTTGACTCCGATGCCGTCTTCGGCACGAAAGACTCGCTGGTCGTCGATTTTATCCAGCACGATAACCAGGAGGAAGCCGCACGCTACCATGTTCCCATGCCGTATTACAAGGTGGAGTACGATTTTGTCTTAAAACCTCTCGGCGAGCAAGCGCAGGCTCAAGCGAGCAGATAATCGTAGGGGCGATGCCTTGAGGCCGTCCGGGAGGCTGTCCGGGGAGGCTCGCTGGGGGCGAGAGACGGGGAGACGGCCAGAGACGCACGCCCGCGTAGGCCAATCTCCCGGCCCCACAGGCGAGCGCAAGGCATCGCCCCTACGATGTCGGGTTTCCCCTCGAAGGATGGGGAACCACTGCACTCCATAGATACATTTCGATTGACACGCAAATATATTACACTTCATACATATTTTTCAATTGACATGAATTCTATACTATCTGGTAGATGTATGCTTACTCTTCAAATTAGAAATCGAGGACTAGAGAGTGTCACATATACTTTTCATCTCGCCCTATTATCCGCCGGAAAATGGTGCCGCTTCGACATGTGTTGGTGAAACTGCTACACGCCTGGTGAAGCTGGGCCATGAGGTGACGGTGCTCACAACGTTTCCGAATTACCCGACCGGCATTGTTCCAGCAGCATACCGGGGCCACCTCTTCCAGGAGGAGATGCGCGATGGCGTGCGTGTGGTACGCATATGGAGTTGGGTAAGTCCGAACAAAAGCTTTCTCCACCGGGTGAGATGGTATCTATCCTTTGCCTTGCTCGCGCCTCTGCTTGGGGGGAAGGCTGTGGGGCGTCCCGATATCATCATCGTTCAGTCGCCCCCGCTTTTTGACGCCATCCCAGTACGCATACTGGCCTGGTGGAAGCGTTGTCCCTTTATTTTTATGGTCTCTGATCCCTGGCCAGAGGCTCCCATTCGATTAGGGGTATTGCGTAACCCTGTATGCATCTGGCTCTCTACATGGCTGGAATGGTCGACCTATCAACGGGCCAGTCTGGTCTGGGTTGTGGCCGAGTGGGTACGTGATTTTCTCATCCAGCGCGGGCTTGCGCCAGAGCGCGTTTTTTTGTTGCCGAATGGAGTTGATACGAACAAGTTTCGCCCTTTACCACAGGCGGCAGCTCGTGCTGAGCTAGGCTGGGATGGCCGGTTTACTGTGTTGTATGTTGGTACGCTTGGCGTGACGCATGGACTCATAACCATACTGGACGCGGCGGAGCAGCTACAGGATCATGATGACATCCAGTTTGTATTCGTCGGTGAAGGTGCGGACAAGGCATATTTGAAGGCACAGGCCGGGGAAAGAAAGCTCAAGCATGTCTCGTTCAAGGATGTTGTGCCGCAACGCCTTGTGCCAACCATTCTGGCTGCCGGTGATATCTGCCTGGCTCATGTGCGAAAAGTGCCAGGGGGCTTAGGCATCATCCCAATAAAGATGTACGAGGCAATGGCTTGTGCGCGTCCAGTTGTGCTGGCGGTGGTTGGTGATGCGCGCCGGATTGCCGAGGACGCCGGTGCGGCAATATGTATTGAACCGGAGGATGCCGGTGCATTAGCCTCGGCAATCCTCCATTTGTATGAGCATCCCGCTCTGGCTGCGACGCTGGGTCCGAGGGGACGCGCATATGTGGAGGCACAATTTGATTATGACCATCTCACCGCGCTACTTGACGCTCGTATTGCCGCTTTGCTGGGAACTTCTGTACCAACGACCAGTACGCCATGAAAAAGAGCCTCTGGCATGTCATTCTGAGCGCCGCGAAGAATCTCTGGCTCGCTCTCTTGCTCCTCTGCTCGCGAAAGATTCTTCGCGGCGCTCAGAATGACACGTTTGAGCCGGTTTTTCATGGCTAGCCACTAGAGGAAGCTGCTCTTCCAGCCGCCGTGACATCAGAGAAGCGCCATCAGGAGTAAAGTACTGCCGTGTTTGGAGGTTGATGCTTTTTCAATATACTGAACTCAGGCTGTTCTAAGAACTGGAAGCATGGAAGTGTGAGGAAGAGGTTGGGAGAATATGCATTCTGATCCGAGACAGGGTGAGGTCGGGAACGCTTTGCGCAGTGCCGGTAGTTCGGGATACGAAGAGGCTCCCCCAGGGAGAAAAGGGGCAACGCAGGTAGCTGAGGTAGTGGATGGTGTAAATCCTCTCTCCAGTGCTTCTGAAGGAATCCTTCCTGAAGAACGAACGGCAGTGCTGCCATTCGTGAAGCTGCCAGCGAAGGTTACGGTGCGTAAACAGAGATCCTCTCCAACGATGTGGCTCCTCATTCTTGTGGTAGGCGATACTTTATTGATTGTTGCCTTGCTGCTTCTGTCGGTGCCGCCACTTCAACCAGGGCTGCATATATCGAGCGAGCAGTATGGAGCCTGGAACGAGAAACTTGTCTGGGGATGCCTGGCGCTGATCTCCTGGTGCCTCGCGCTTAGCCTGACGCGAGCGCAGGAGCCGTCGCATGTCGCCAATCGTCTCTGGGGTCCGTTAAGAATATACTGCGCGTTGGCGCTTATGTCGATCTTCTGGATGGGCCTCACGTACCCGTTCAGTCACGGCAGGGCAACTATCTACGCTGTTTTCATACCGCGCTTCCTGTTACTGGCTGTGCCACTCTTTGGAGTGTGGCGACTCTCATTCGCGGAACTGCTGAGCCTACCGCGTTTTCGTCGTCGTGCCGTCATTGTAGGGATAAATGCCGCCGGGAAGACAATGGCGCGGGAGATGTACGCTGCGAGACGGTCTTTTGTGACTATCCTGGGTTACATCAGTGAATACGAGGACGACGGGAATGCGCCTACACTGGAAGGTGAGTTGCCTCTGCTGGGGAATAAAGACGTACTGCGTTCTCTGGCCCGAAAGGGACTCATAGATACCATCATTATGACCATCGACTATCGAACCAATCCCGAACTGTTCGCGGTGGCCCTTGAAGCAATGCAGTATGGTACGTCAATCATGCCGATGCCGGTACTCTATGAACGCGCAAGCGGCAAGGTTCCAGTAGAGCATGTGGGCGATCAGTGGTATGTGGTACTGGGAGCAGAGCGTACGATCTCCTTGCTCTATTTGGTCTGGAGTAAAGCAGTCGATACTATTTTTGGTGTATGCGGCTCGGTAATCCTGCTGTGTCTGCTGCCCATTCTTGCCGCGCTGATCTACCTGGACTCGCCCGGAGCTATTTTTTATACGCAGGAGCGCACAGGCTACCAGGGGAAAATCTTTCGTATTCTCAAATTCCGCTCAATGCACGCGAATGCCGAGCGGTCGGGAAGCGCGATATGGGCTGCACGCGATGACGACCGTGTGACACGAGTGGGGCGAGTCTTGCGTTCCACTCATCTCGATGAATTGCCGCAAGTCATCAATATTCTGCGCGGCGATATGAGCCTGGTGGGGCCACGGCCAGAACGGGAAGCCTTCGTCATAGAATTGGAGCAATCCATCCCGTTTTATCGCTGCCGCTTGTCCATCAAACCGGGGCTGACCGGTTGGGCCCAGGTGAAATATCCCTATGCCAGTACGCGCCATGACGCACTGGAGAAATTGCAATACGATCTCTACTATATCAAGCATCGATCATGCACACTCGATATCTTTATCATGGTAAAGACTGTCGCGGAAATGTTTCTCTGTCGCGGTAGATAGCCGGTGGTAGTGGGCAACACGGGCGTCCGTCTCAAGCGTCTCCGTCCCCCGGACGGCCTCCCGGAGGGCCTCAAGGCTTTGCCCCTATATGTCGAAAGGGAGGTGGTTGAAATGACCTTTGAAAACTATTGGGCGATTTTTATAAAGCAATGGAAACGTATCGCTATCTGCTTTGTGCTGGCAGGTGTGGGAACATTTATGGTCAGCAAGCTGATGACCCCTTTGTATCAAGCGACGGCAATTGTGCAGGTCGAAATTCGTTCTCAGAATAACTCCGCGGATTATACGAGTTTGTTGGCAAGCGATCAACTCGTACAGACGGAGGCGCAGCTTGCGTTAAGCAACGCTGTCCTGAGCGCAGTAGTGTCCCATTATCCGGGGCTGACGGTTGAGCAACTGGCGAGCAATACGACATCGACCCCTGAAACGAGTACGCAGCTTTTTCAGATATCCGTGCTCAATGCTGATCCGGAGCAAGCGGCAAGCCTGGCAAATGAGATCGCCGCAACGCTCATCAATCAGCAGGCGCAGGTGATTCAACAGGAGGATAACCAGTCTCAGCAGCAAATGCAAGAAGAACTCAAAAATACGCAGCAGCAGATAAACACTGTGACCGGCCAGCTTGAAACATTAAAGGGAGCAAACGGTAATCCTGGTAAGATCGCCGCTTTGCAGGTGCAGTTGAGTGGATTGCAGCAACATTATAGCCAGTGGCAAACGGCTCTGGCACAGCTTGAGTTGACGGATGCACAGAATGGGAATTTCTTACGTATTGCTCAACCGGCGCAGCCATCGTTCAAAGCTGCCCGCCCCAATGTGCTGCTGAACACGGGCATCGGTCTGGGAGCAGGTCTCTTCCTGGGCATCCTGCTGGCTGTGCTCTACGAACAATTGGATACGCGGGTGCGCACGCCAGAGCAACTGTCCGCGTTGTTGGACTGGAAAGTGCTTGGAACTGTCTGGCGCGCCCGCACATCCCAACAAGAGGAGATTTTCAATCCGCAGGGGCATGATGCCAATGTCGAGTCGTACCGTATCTTGCGCACGAATGTGGGCTTTTCCGCCGTCGATACGTCCCTGCAAACGCTGGTGATTACCAGTGCGATGCCTGGTGATGGGAAGAGTACCGTGGCTGCCAACCTGGCGATTTTCATGGCGAAAGCCGGAAAGAATACCCTGCTGATTGACGCGGATTTGCGCCGCCCGACGTTGCACACAAAATTTCAGCTTCCACCGGAAAGGATGGGACTGAGTAATGCCGTGTTGGCGCTGAGCGCCTCACCGGTGAGTACGCTTCATCCAGGGATGAATGGACACATTGCCCCTGAACATCCATTCTCCATTGAGCCATTTATTCACGCGGTTGGCATCCCAAACCTGCGCGTGATGCCTTCTGGCCCGCTGCCGCCGAACCCGTCGGAACTGCTTGAATCCAGAGCGATGAAACGCCTCTTGGAGCTAATGCTCACCTGTGGGGCTGAGAGCGTCATTTTTGATGTCCCTCCTATTCGTGGTCTCTCGGACGCCAGCATCCTCGCCTCAAAGGCCGATGGCACCCTCATCGTGGTGGATGTGACCCGCGCCCATAAAGGACATCTCAAACAGGTGAAAGCACAGCTTACGCAGGTTGGCGCTCATGTTGTGGGCTGTGTGGTCAATAAGCAACGCCGCAGCCGCCAGGATACTTCTTACTCGTACTACTATTACCAGCAGAATGCTGAGCAGCGGGGGGAGAGCGACCAGTCCGGGAGCGCTCATCAAAAACCGGCTGTGGCAGCACACGCTTCGTCGCACACGAAGATCGGATCGCGTTAGAGAAGCGGAAGTGGGGGAGGAAGCAACAAGCTTATGGAACACTGGCAAAGAGCAGCGGTAGAAGTTGGGCAACAGGAGGGAGCAGACCGTGTCAGGCGAGTTCAGTATGGGAGAAAAAAGAGGAAGAATAGAAAAAAGTACCTCTTGCTGGTTGCCTGTATCCTATTCCTGCTGGCTGGAAGCGCCACAATTCTTTCCACCGTTCTCTATCAGAGCGGTAGCGCAACCTATCATCGCTCTCTGACTCAGGCTAGAGATGGGATGCAGCAGATGCGTGTGGCTGAAAAATCGCTGGCGGAGTTGCAGCATAACCCGTTTGATGTGAATGCCGTCAATCAGGCGAGGCAGGCGTTTGTGGCAGCAGGAAATACTTTTGGGCAGCTACAAGGTACGATGCAAACGGTTCCAGGAGTCAGCACGTTGCTTCCCATCTATGGTCCGCGCATAGCTGCCGCCTCGCATCTGGTATCGCTGGCTGTCGCCGCGGCCCAGGCGGGAGTCGCTGGCTGCGACCTGCTTCACCTATTGATATCGCGCTTTCATAGCCCCTTCCAGCAAGGTGAAAAGGGTCTCAGCATGGCCGATTTTTCCACCATAGAGAGTGATTTTGTCACGATCAGGACGGCATTCGCGCTTATTGAGCGTGAGGCGAGTCAGGTGCAGCCGGCGGATGTGCAATTTGAGCCGGGTATGAGCCGGCAGGTGAAGACGCTGCAACAGAATCTTCCGGCTCTACAGGCGTGGATGAATGATATCGCACAACTTCTTCCTGCATTACCTGCGTTACTCGGAGTGAGCCACCCGGCACAGTATCTGGTTGAGGTGCTGGACTCGACCGAGCTTCGACCCGGTGGTGGTTTCGTTGGCAATTACGGAGTCGCCTCGCTATCGGGTGGGCGTCTCCTGGCAGCTCGCATCACTGATGTGGATCTGCTCGACCGCCCTTTCATTGCCGACGGCAAGTCCATCGCTTTTCCGCCACAATATCAATGGTTTGCTCACGCTCTTTCACTCAAAAGTTGGAGCTTACGAGACTCGGATCTGGATGCCGATTTTCCGACCGCGGCACGCTACGCCGAGCAAAACTACCGGGCTGAAGGAGGCACAGCAGCTTTCCAGGGCGTAATCGCTCTCACTCCGCTGTTTATGCAGCAGGTAATGACGATAACGGGGCCTATCGCTGTTCCAGAATATGCTGAAACCGTAACCGCGCAGAACTTGATCGCTCGCATTCACTTTCACCAGCTTGGCCCTGCCGGAGAGGGCAGCGACAAGATTGCTTCGCCTGATGGGCATTCGTCGCTGCGTAAGCGTTTTACCGAATTACTGGCGGAACATCTGCTGGCGCGAGTACGCCAGTTACCAGCGCCAGCACAGGCTAAACTGGTGCAGGTAGTCTTCCACGCGGTACAGACAAAGGATATACAAATCTATTTCAACATGGGGAATGCCGAACAGATACTCCATCAGGCCCGCCTGGATGCAGCCATCCAGTCGCTGCCCGGCGATGGCTTGATGGTCGTCGATGCCAACGTCGCGGGTGATAAGGCGAATAGCTTTATTGTAAACATGCTCACTGACAGGGTGACTATCGACGCGGCTGGCAACGCCATCCACCATACGACACTGCGCTATGCCTGGACGCTTCCGGGCGAGATTTATGGCGCGACTCGCTATAGAGATTATGTGCGCGTCTATCTACCTGCTGGCAGTCTTGTTCAGAAGCAACAGGGCTGGCTACCGGCGGGGGAGAGCGTATCGTTTGGTCACAAGGTATATGCTGGCTCTCTCTCCTTAACGTATGGCCAGACCAGCACCGTTGTTCTGGCATGGATGAGTCCGCACGCGGCAAGGCACGATGCGAGCGGCTGGCATTACCAGGATGTTGTGCAACACCAGGCGGGAACGCGCTGGCAGCTCCACCTGGATATCAGCTTACCCGCGTGCGCGACCATCGTGAAGAAACAGGGCGGGCTGGTAGCGAGCAATCGCCGCACGGCGCTGCTAAACCGTGGAATGGATGAGGATGTCAGTGTAGGGATAGATTACTCCTGTTGAGAGAGCCACCTGAATCTATGCGTTGTGGGGGAGGATGAGGATGATTGATACGCACTTGCATATTTTGCCCGGCGTTGATGATGGGCCGGACACTATGGAAGAGACCATTGCACTGGCCAGGGTACTGGTGCAGGAAGGCATCCATGCCGCGATTGCTACGCCGCATTATAACGATGAATATCCACGCTATCCCGCGACGGAGATACAGGCGCGAGTCTATGATGTGCAGCAGGCGCTTGAGCGCTTTGCCATCCCTTTGCGCCTCTTTGCCGGTCATGAAGCGCTCATCAAGCCAGGGTTGGTTGAGGATATCCAGAGCGGACGGGTCGCGACCCTGAACGGGAGCCGCTACCTGCTGCTGGAACTGTGGTCAGGAAGCTGGCTGCCGGAGACGGAGCGGGTGATATTTGAGCTACGTGCCTCTGGCATCAC
>DASTKE010000500.1:0-11097 GCA_035716105.1 Ktedonobacteraceae bacterium
TACAACGTCTCCGGCCTGCCCGGTGGCTCGTTCGATGCCAACCTCAGCTTCGCGCAGGCGCTGACCGAGGCAGCCAAAGCGGCCCCGCGCACGCTGGTGGTGGCCACCATTCCCGCCTCCGATGCCGAAACGGGCGGGGAAGGCGGACGCGAAGCGGCTGAACGGCTCAAACGCATCTTCGGGCGTGTGGAGTCGCCCTGGCGACCAGCCGACGCCGAGGAAGGCTTTGAGATCGTGCGCCGCCGCCTGTTCCAGACCATCACCGAACCGGCCAGCTTTGTCGCACGCGATGCCGTCGCCAGAGCCTTCGTCGAGTTCTACCGCAGCCAGTCGCAAGATTTCCCTTCTGAATGCGGTGAAGGGGACTACGAACGGCGCATTCGCCACGCCTACCCCATCCATCCCGAACTCTTTGATCGTCTCTATACCGATTGGTCGAGCATCGAGGGTTTCCAGCGCACACGCGGCGTGCTGCGCCTGATGGCCGCCGTCGTTCATGCCCTCTGGGAGGGTCAGGATAGCAGCATTCTTATCATGCCTGCCACGGTACCGGTGGCCGTGCCGAAAGTGCAGTACGAACTGACCCGTTACCTGGAGAATAGCTGGGTGCCGGTGATCGAGAGCGAAGTCGATGGCATGAACGCCCTGCCCGCACGCCTGGATCGGGAGAATCCGAACCTGGGGCGCTATTCGGCCTGCCGCCGCGTGGCGCGCACCATCTATCTCGGCTCGGCCCCGACGGTGCGCAGTCAGAACCGGGGAGTGCCGGTGCGACAGATCAACCTGGGCTGCACGCAGCCGGGAGAGAGCGTGGCCATTTTCGGCGATGCCCTGCGTCGTCTCGCCGATCACTCAGCCCATCTGACGGTGGAAGGGCAGCGCTACTGGTACAGCACGCAGCCAACGGTCGCCCGTCTGGCACAGGACCGCGCCGCTCAGTACGATGAGGAGCAGGTACTCGATGAGATCGAACGCCGCCTGCGGACAGAGCAGGCCAATCGCGGCGATTTTGCTCGTGTGCATCCCTGTCCCGCCTCGAGTGGTGATGTCGCAGACGATGACATGGCGGCGCGGCTGGTCATCCTCAAGCCGCAATTCCCTCACGCCCTGCATGATTCGCAGAGCAGTGGGGTCGGGCTGGCGCGGGAAATGCTCAACGCACGTGGCAACGCGCCGCGTCACTATCGCAACACGCTGGTTTTCCTGGCGGCGGACCGCACGCGACTGGAAGACCTGAAGCAGGGGGTGCGACAATTCCTGGCCTGGGACTCCATCCTGCGCGACAGCGAGTCGCTCAACCTGGACGCCTCGCAGCGCAATCAGGCGCGCACGCGCCGGGAGGGTGCGGAGGAAACCGTGAAGGCGCGCATCCCGGAAACCTACATCTGGCTGCTGGTGCCGGAGCAACTCGATGCGCACCAGCCGGAGACGATTGAGGAATACCGCTTGCAGCCACAGCCGCAGAGCGCACTGGCGGTCAGCGCCAGTCGCAAACTGCGTACGGAAGACCTCCTGCTCACCCAGTATGCCGCAACGCTGCTGCGCGGCAAAATGGACGAGATTCCCCTGTGGCGTGGCAATCATGTCACCGTCAAAGAACTGGCCGAATTCTTTGCCCGCTACCTCTACCTGCCGCGCCTGAAGCAGACCGAGGTGCTACTTGCCGCCATTCGCGAGGGCGTGCAGTCACTCTTCTGGGAGCAGGAGACGTTTGCCTATGCCGACAGCTACGATGCCGAGCGCCAGCGCTATCTGGGTCTTAAGGCGGGCCAGCAGGTGCCGGTCGCGCTCAACAACAATGCTGTCGTGGTGAAACCGGAAGCGGCGGCAGCGCAGTTCGCGGTTGACGCTCAGGCGGCTCAGCAGACAGGCCCGGCCCTGACATATGCGGCCCCCGGCGGCGCACCTGGCGCAAAATCGCCCGCGGTAAGCGAGCGCGGCGGCTCGACACTTCTCGATCCTGTTCGCCCAACGCCAGCGCCATCGCTAAGCGGACAGACGACACCACCGATGGAACGCACTCCCCAGGCGCAGCGCTTCCACGGCTCGGTCAAACTCAACCCGCGCATGATGGCTGGCGACGCGGGCAAGATCATGGACGAGGTCGTGCGCCACCTGACCGCTATCTACGGGGCAGACGTGCAGGTGACGCTGGAGATCCAGGCCGCCATCCCTTCGGCTCCCGATGACATCAAACGCACCATCGAAGAGAACTGCCGCACCCTGCGCTTCGAGAGCTTTGGCTTCGAGGAGGAGTGAGCAGTGAAACTTCGCATGTACCCTCCATCAGAGCGCGATGTACCAGAGCGTTAGAGATGCGCCAATTTCTCAGGATTTGCCACAAACCGAATAACCAGGATGAGCTGCTCTTCTATATCAAGGGTCAGCACGGAGAAAGCGTGCTCTGCGGAGCGGGTGATCAGCGCTGGTTGACCGTTGACTTCGGCCAGTTCCACGTGAGTATCCGCTGGTAGCGTCTTCCTGAAAATGGGCGAGTTGTTCAGGATGAAACGGACCACCTCGTCACGCCCAGAGATGTGCCGGGTTGCCACGCCTTTGACTTTCCCACCCCCATCAGCCCAGAAGGTCACATCTTCGGCCAGCATCTTCATCAAAGCCGTCATATCACCCACTTGAAGCGCCTGTTGAAAACTGATGAGCATCTGTCGCTGTGTTTCTGGCGAAGCCTGAAAGCGAGGACGGTGGTCGGCCAGATGTTTCCTGGCCCGGCTGAACCACTGACGACAGGCTACTTCGCTTTTGCCGAGGAAACTGGCGATCTGAGCATAGTCGTACTCGAAGACTTCGCGTAGCAAGAACACTGCCCGCTCCACAGGTTGAAGCTGTTCCAGGAGCAGCAGGAAGGCCATCGAGATCGATTCCTCTCTCTCAACACGCTCCTGTGGGCTGATGGCCTCAACATGTTCATCTGTGATGATTGGTTCTGGCAGCCAGGGACCCAGGTATTGTTCCCGCTTTCTGCGTGCTAGATGTAGTTGATCGACACAGAGACGACTGATGATGGTCGTCAGATAGGCTTTGAGTGAGGTAATGGTTTCCGGCGGCGTCGCCTGATAGCGCAGGTAGGTTTCCTGTACCATGTCCTCGGCGTCCATCGCACTGCCCAACATCCGATAGGCAATCGCGAAGAGATACGGCCGGTAGGTTTCAAATGATTCCATTGCGCTTCCTTCCTCTGTCATTTCCCTTATAAACAAGCTAATGCATCGACGTTCTTCCCTTGATGCTCTCGCTTGAGACTTCGTCTTCTGGTTTCATTTAGAGGAGGGATCACACACGTGATCCCTCGCTACCGACAGAGGCATGACGAAGACGCACAAACTGCTCGATCCCTATCAGCGGCACCAGAGCGCGTTCCAGGGGAGAGAAAGCTGAGCGCACGCTCGCCCAGTCAACGACAACCGGTTCAATCATCGAGTAGTCAGCACCTTTCCAATGAATCATGCAGCCACCCGCTGCTTGCACATTGCGGAACCAATCAGCTCGCTCGCCAAAGGTAAGCGGGATCACGAACCCATCCGCCGTTGGACGAGCGGCCAGAGGCGTCGTATAGGAGCGACCGGAACGGCGGCCCCGATGATGGATGACGGCAAGCATTGGCAGGCGTCGGCTCCCGGCGAGCGAGAGCATGAGCGGATTGAGATGCCGGACTCCGACGCGAAGCAGCGCATGAGCAATCTGGCTGATGCTTCTTGCCATGAGCGACTTTACGGTGGCTTTCTGGATATCCATCGTATGACTTTTTTGCATTCTGTCTTCACTTTCTTTGAGGAATGCCGTGCGCGAACTTTCTGTTCGCGCACGATTTGATCAGTACGTCGTGCGTCTTAGCTGCTTACTGTGGACAAATGCTCCAGGCCGAAGAAGGGAGCCAGTGGGATGACATCGAAGTCGATCAGGTGCAGCTGTGCAAAGGGTAACATGGCAAGAGCATCCATAGCTTCTTCCACGCTGACGCTTTCAAGCACCAACACCACCCGATTCGGCTCATTGGCACGGGTATAGAACTCGCGGACGATGCCTTGCTTGTAGAGTTGCCAGACGGCTTGAATTTCCGCCGGTGCGTGTCGCAACATCTCCTCACGCGAGACGCCTTCGATCGGTTTGGGCATGACGAAGATCTTCATGAAACAAAACCTCCATGTGCTGTCTTTCCCCGTTGTGTAGGGAACGAAACGAACGTTTTGGGAGCTTTTCACCGGTGAGGTTCCTTCTCGTAATCCTCACAGATTGATGCTCACAATGAAAGAGGGTCGAAGAGGTCGATTTGTGACAACATTAATGTCTGTCACAAATCGGCCTCTTCGACCCTCTTTTACTGACGCCCGTTTGCTGACAGCTCGTGACGCATCGGCGTTTTTCCTTCTTGCATAGAGTGTTCACCCCTGATTGTATCACCTCGTTTAGTCTGCCCGCGGGTTGCCGACCCTGCATCGTTGCGTCGCTTTTGTATCTCTCTTCACTCAAGAAGACGAGGTGGCGCGAACTGATGAAGTCGCTCTCTCTCAGCACGCCATGAAAAAGAGCCTCTGGCCTGTCATTGTGAGCGCAGCGAAGAATCTCAGTAAGCCACCTGCTCGAGCGAAGCGGCACCAGATTCTTCGCTGCGCTCAGAATGACACGTCTGGGCCCGTTTTTTATGGTACGCCAGTAAGCGTCACAGATATGATATAGTGAACGCAAGAGTTCACCGACCGTAAGATCGTCCGACAGATCAGAAGGAGGCGAGAGCGTACTTGCTGTAGGCTGTTAGCCGTCCTCAATGGAACAATCAAGCCAACTGGCTGGAAAGGGAAGAAATATGCCCGACGAACGTGAACACTTGTTGATCCGTTATTCACGCGGTTTTGCTCCGTTCATTGTCGCTCGTGCCTCTGGAGCATGGCTGGAAACAACCGAAGGACAGCGCATTCTGGATTTCACTTCGGGCCAGATCTGCTCGACGATTGGTCACAACCACCCGCGCATTGTCGAGGCGGTGCAACAGTCCCTTGATGCCGTTATCCACCTCAACTCCTGGATGCTTTCTGAGCCAGTGCTTGGGCTGGCAGAACGACTGGTTAGCCTGGTTCCGGCATCGCTAAATAAAGTTATTCTTATCAACACGGGGGGAGAAGCCAACGAAATCGCTTTGCGCATCGCGAAAATGCATACCGGGCGCTTCGAGGTGGTGGGTTTGACGCGCAGCTGGCATGGCTTACAGGCCGGAACCGCCTCCCTCAACCTGGCAGGAGGCCACGCCGGCTATGGGCCTGCGATGCCGGGTTCGCTCACGCTGCCCGCTCCCTATGCCTATCGCTGTCCAATCCGGCACTGCAATGGAACCTGTGACTGCTCCTGCCTGGATGCTGGCTTCGATCTGATTGATCAACAGTCAATCGGCTCGCTGTGTGCCGTGATTGCCGAGCCGGTGCTTTCGGCAGGCGGCATTATTGTCCCTCCACCGCAGTATTTCCAGCGCCTGCGCCAGCTCTGTGAAGAACGTGGGATGCTGCTGATTCTCGACGAAGCTCAGACGGGCTTTGGAAGACTTGGAACCATGTTCGGCTTTGAGTTGTTTGGAGTCGTGCCAGATATCCTCTCGGTTTCAAAAACGCTCGGTGGGGGCATCCCGCTCGCAGCGACCCTGACCTCCTCTGAGATCGAGGAAGATTGCTACCACAAAGGCTTTATGCACGTCACCTCGCACGTCTCCGACCCGCTGCCAGCAGCCGTCGGGCTGGCCGTCATCGACGTGATTGAGCAGGAGGGGCTGGTCGAGCAGGCCCGACAACGGGGAGAGTACCTGCTGGCGCGCTTGCGTGAACTGCAAGAACGCCACGAGCAGATTGGGGATGTGCGGGGCAAAGGACTGCTTGTCGGTATCGAACTGGTCGAGGATCGCGAGACCAAAGAGCCAGCAGACGCGCTGGGCATCGCCGTTGGTGATGAATGCTTGCGGCGCGGCCTGTCCATGAATATCGTGCGCTCGACTGGCGGTATGCTCAACTGCTTCCGCATGGCTCCGCCCCTCTCGATCACTGAAGGCGAGATCGACACGGCCATCACCATCATCAACGAGGCTATGACGGCGGTTCTCGCCTCCAGTTCGCGTGGGTATGCAACACAGTAGCAATCCATGGCAGCATCCCATTTCTCCTGCTCTTCGTTCTGACTTCAAGATGTGTGTTCTGTAGAATTGACGTTTAAACTAAAATAACCTCGGCAATCCTTAGTCAGGAGAAGCCCTGATGCCAGCCCGAACCGGAAGTCAGGTGGTAGAAGACGGTGCCGGGGCATGGTAACCTGTCTCTCAGTCGGTGCCATACCCCGGGATCAGCATCGTCACTGGGACCATGGCGTGATGGGTTTGGGTACCGGTTCATCGTCCACGTAGATTGCATCGACCCGCTCGTTGAAGAAACAGAGGAGTCCGGCAATTGGCAAACAGGCGGGCAGCGGGTCGCGGTACCTCCACACGATATCCTTGAAGACGCTCGCTCCGGTCCTGGCAGACCAGTACGATGCCTGGCCTTTGTAGGGGCAACGCGTGGTGGTCCCGCTGGCCTCCAGCAGATCCATCTGAACATCCTGCTCAGGGAGATAATAGCGCGTCGGACCACCTGTTTCGAGCAAGAGCCGGGGGTGATGGGTCTCGGCTATGGTCTGCTCGCCCAGTACGACGCGCACATGACGGGAACTGGGCAGAATCTCCACCCGCTTGTAGGGATCACGTGCGTGACCATAGACCTGCTCGTCCTCTTCGTACCAGGCATCCATTGTGTTCCAGTAAAAGGCGACATAGCCCTTGACCTGCGGACCGGTAGGTGGCGGGCTGAGATAGCTCCAGGCGGCATTTTCAGCCACACGGTCGCCTACGTGGATCGTCCAGTAGGATGCCTCTTCTTTCAGAGGGGAATGCGTATGATGATCGGTCGCCTCCAGAACCTCCTGTCGCACATCTTCCAGCGGGAAGTAGTACACGGGCAAACGCCCAAATTCCAGTAGTCGCATGACCCGCTTGCTGTCAGCGATCGTCAGCCCGGCGTAGATCACCCGCACCCTCCGCTGGCTGTCTTCCCAGCGAAACGGAATCTCCTGGCTCAATGAGGGAGTCGCCAGAGGACCCAGGAAGATATCTTCAAGTATTGGTTGCATCGTCGTTTCTCTCTTTCCCGAAAGACCCTCTGCCTGGTTCACTTCGATGTGGCTATTTGAGCCGCGTGCTCCTGGAAGTGGCTCGGCAGCATCTGGCACAGGTCCAGGATCGTTTTGTATCCTGCTCCGAAGCAATAGGCACCCCGTCCCCATTCGTCGTCCCGCATCCCCTCAACCGTCGCCAGCATCGCCGTGTGGGCTTTGTCGTACCGGGCGAGGATCGATGCTCGAGTCTGGCCGCGGGCGCTCTGTTGGGCCAGCCTGCGATTGATCAAGTGACCCAGCCAGTTCAGGAATGTTGGCGGATTGAGGTAATTCTTCCCCTGGCGAACATGTTCAATCGCCTCCGGTGTACCAGCGAGTGCATTTGCAAAATGTGTCAGCACTTCCCCTATGGTCCATGCCGTCGAGCTGGTTTTCCGGTGCCAGTCAGCATCGGTAAGCGACTCCACCAGGGCATGAAAGGCGGAACGTGTTTCCTCCAATTGACGACGTAAAACGCTACGATCAGGAATGGCCGTACTTGTGGTTGATGATCTCGCTACATTGGTCCTCATAATTGAATCTCCCTTTTCAAAACGTCTTTTCCCTTGCCCTTTTTCTTCTTTCATGCGCCTAAAAACAGGCTTTCTCTCTGGATCTGGTAATTCTGCCGATTGTCTCGAGCAGGTTAGAGATGTTACAATCTCTCTACACCTCGACGTGAGCGTAACACATGAGCGGGAAATCATCGTGAGAGAAACGTGAAATGGGTCGCTTGATTCTCAGATTGCTCGGGAGGCCAGAAGTGAGCCACGCGGAGCAACCGCTCACTTTCCAAACGCGCAAGGTTCTGGCGCTGCTGGCCTACCTTGCTGTGGAGCAAGGGGTCCACTCACGTGACAAGATCACGGCCCTCCTCTGGCCAGAAAGCGATGAAGAGCGAGGCAAGGCTTCGTTGCGCCGCGCCCTGGCTTATTTGCGGCAGAGCCTTGACGAACCCTCTCACGAGCACTCTGGTCATGTGCCGCTGCCACCCCCACATGTGCTGATTGAACACCAGACGCTCAGTTTCAACACTGCTTCTGACTTCGAGGGAGATACGCACACCCTGCAAACGGCGTTTACGCTGGCTCGCCGTCGCTCGTCAGGTGATCCGCGGATGCATCTTGCCCACCTGCAGATGGCGGCTTCCTGCTATCGTGGCAACTTCCTGGACGGCCTCTCTTTGCCCGATGCGCCGGACTTCGAGGACTGGCTGCTACTGCAACGCGAAAGCTGGCGCCGCCAGGCCAATACCGTTTTCGACCGTCTCTCCCAGTGGCAGACCCAAGCGGGAGAACTGGAAAACGCGCTTGAGACCACCACCCGTTGGGTCGAGTACGACCTGCTCAACGAGATAGCCCACACGCGCCTGATGCAATTGCACTCTGCGCTCGGCAATCGCCCGGCTGCCTTACAGGCATTTGAGCGCTGCCGGGCCGTCCTGGAGCGTGAGCTGAGCACAGAGCCGTCATCAGAGACTATGGTGCTGGCGGAGCGCATTCGATCCCAGACTGCTCCTGTTCACGAACCGGTGATGCATGAAGCGCCTTCGCCACGGGAGGCGTGGGAATTGCCACTCACCGGGCGCGCTGCCGAGCACCGCACGCTGGTCACGGCGTTCCAAACCATGCTGCACGGGCGCATGCAGGTAGTGACCATTGAGGGGGAGCCTGGCATTGGCAAGACACGGCTGGCAAGGGAGTTCCTGAGGTGGGCAAGGGCGCAGGGAGCCGATGTGCTTGAAGCGCGCGCCTTTGAGACGGGGAGCCGCCTGCCCTATCAACCGCTCGTCGAGGCGATGCGCAGTCGTCTAGAGGGTGAGCCGGATCTCCAGGCACTGCTCGGCGATGTCTGGCTGGCTGAACTGGCCCGGTTATTGCCTGAAATCCATGAGCAGGTAAGAGACTTGCCCCCTCCATTGTCTCTCGATGAAGCAGAGGCTCGCACTCGCTTGTTCGAGTCCATCGCACGTCTTGGACGCGCCCTGGTCAGACGCGCGCCCCTCGTCCTCTTCATCGATGACGCGCAGTGGGCGGATGCGGCGTCGCTCGATGTGTTGCAGTATACCTGCCGACGCTGGGCAGCCGCACACCTCCCGGTGTTCGTACTCTGCACCGTCCGTTCGGACGACCTGGCGAGCAGCGTCGCGCTTACCGATTGGCTGAGCAGCCTGGAACGGAACCTGCCGGTCAGGCGTCAAGCCCTCATCGCGCTCACCTTTGAGGAGACGCTGCGGTTGGTCCAGTCTCACTTCGGTGCCGAGAGAGGGACACTGGGGAATGGGAACGAGGGACAAGCGCAAAAAGGTGACAGGATCGAAGCATGGAGCCGCTGGCTTTTTGCTCAAACGAAGGGACACCCCTTTTTTCTGATCGAGCATCTCAAATTACTCGCTGAACGCGGGGATCTGCTCCACGATGAAGCGGGAACGGGGTTGATCACTGCCGATCTGTTCATGCATCAAGGAACAGCACCGTCCCCCCTCCCATCGAGCGTCCGGGACCTCATTCATGCGCGCTTCACGCGGCTCAGCCAGTCTGCACTTACCCTGTGTATGGCCGTGGCCGTTCTGGGTGATGGCTGCACCTTTGAGCAGCTCTGCCGCGTGGCTGATCTCAACGACAATCAAGCCCTGTCCGCCCTCGATGAAGGAGTGACACGGGGACTCCTGCAAGAGACGGGCGGCAGATGCTTCTTCGCCCATGATAGCATACGTACAGGGGCCTATGCCGAAGCAGGCGAGATCAGGAGACGGGTCCTGCATCGCCGGTCCCTCGAGGCCCTCCAGGCGGCATCGGCCTCTCCTGCTGAACTGGCTCGGCATGCATTGGCGGCAGGGCTTCCTGACGATGCGGCTCGTCTGAGTATCGCAGCCGGTGATGCAGCGATGCGTGTGTCTGCGGCGCGTGATGCCATTGCGCAGTATGAACAAGCCCGGCAACTGGTGAGGCGGTCGCATGAGTCTCCCCAGCCTTCGGGGGAAGAGAACGTGGTCGTATCGCTGGCTGACCTGTCCCGGCTCTATCTCCAGCTGGGGTGGGCATACGAGCTGAGCAGTCAGTTCGCTCATGCGGAGAGCATCTACCAGGAGTTGCTGGCCCTGGCGCGAGCGTTACAAGAACCGGTGCTGGAATGTGCTGCACTGAACCGCCTGGCGACCCAGGCCGCGCAGAACAGCCAGAACCTTGCGAGAGCGGAGGAGCTCCTCCAACAGGCGCTTGCCATCGCCGAGAGCAGCCAGAATAAGGCTGGCGTGGCAGAAACAGCATGGAATCTCGCGCAGACGGGGTTTTATGCCGCCAGGATGTCAGCATCGCTCCCGCATGCCGAGCGGGCACTGGCACTCTCGCGAGAAGTAAACCAGCAGGAACTCATCGGGCGAAGCCTGCATGTGCTCGCCACCCTTGAGGTCGCCCTGGGGAAACAGGAGGAGAGCCTGTCCCATGCTCAAGAGGCGCGCATGCTCTACGCGGCGTTGGGCAATCGGGCCAGGGAGGTAGGGTGCCTATGCGTGATCGCTAAAGCCAGCATCGATGGGGGACAGCTTCAAGAAGGGATCGATGCTGCGAGGGCGGCACTCGCGATGAGCGAAGCAGTGGAAGATATCTGGGGGCAAATCAATGCCGCCGCTCAACTGGTGCCAGGCTTGCTCGATCGCGGGGTATACGGCGAGGCGTACTCCATCGGTCAACGGGCCGTCGCCTTAGCGCGCACGCTTGAGATCACGCCCTTGCTGGTCATCACCCTCACCGAATGGGGCAATGTCTGCCGAGTGATGCTCACGCCAGAGGCGGCGAAGATCGCCCATAGCGAAGCGCTCGCCCTCTGTGAAGGCTCCATGCCACCGCATTATGCCGGATGGATTGCGAGCGAACTCTGCGCCGATTGCGTCCTGGCCGGACAGTGGCAGCAAGC
>DASTKE010000501.1:0-4040 GCA_035716105.1 Ktedonobacteraceae bacterium
CAGGCGCTCAACGCGCTCATCAATAATAAGGATAAATAAGGATAGGTATAGCTTTTCTCTAAGGAGAGCAATTGTGGATTTCTCATTCTCGGCGGTCTGGCGAAAAATCGTCCAGACGGTAAGCGGCCTCGGCAATCATGAAGAGCTAGGCAAGCTCGGTGATTTCACTACCGATGCGCGTGTGGTTCTCATTTCGTTGATGGCAATAGTGATAGGTGTCATCAGTGCTTTTGTGGCATTGATTTTGCTCAGGCTGATTGGCCTGTTTACCAATCTTTCGTTTTTTGGGCGCTGGTCAACGACCCTGGTATCGCCCGTGGGCAATAATCTTGGCATATTCGAGATTTTTATTCCAGTCATTGGAGGACTGATTATCGGTGTGATGGCCCGCTACGGCTCGGAGCGTATTCGCGGGCATGGTATTCCAGAGGCCATCGAGGCGATTCTGATTAATGGCAGCAAGGTGGAACCGAAGGTTGCTATTTTGAAGCCAATTTCTTCCGCCATCTCAATCGGCACTGGTGGCCCGTTCGGTGCTGAAGGCCCGATCATCATGACCGGCGGCGCGATTGGTTCGATGATCGCGCAGTTTTTCCACCTTTCCAGTACCGAGCGCAAGACGCTGCTGGTCGCGGGTGCGGCTGGCGGTATGGCGGCAACCTTCGCGTCTCCAGTCGCGGCGGTTTTGCTGGCCGTCGAACTGCTGCTTTTTGAGTGGAAGCCCCGCAGCCTGATTCCCGTGGCGCTTGCCTGCGCGGCAGCGACGATCATGAGACGCTACATTATCGGTATGGGTCCCCTCTTTCCCACACCGCCGCACCCGGCTTTTATTGGCCCAGAAGGGATGCTTGGCTGCGTTCTGGTTGGTCTGCTGGCGGGCGCTCTCTCGGCCCTGCTGACGGTAATGGTGTACGCGGCTGAGGATGCCTTCCGCAAGCTGCCGATTCACTGGATGTGGTGGCCCGCCATCGGTGGCCTTGTGATCGGCCTCGGCGGCTTGATCTTCCCCCAGGCGCTCGGTGTTGGCTACTCGACGATTGGAGCGCTGCTTAAGGGCAACGTGACCGTCGGTGTGATCCTGGGTATCCTGCTGGTCAAGTCGATCATATGGTCCGTCTCGCTTGGTTCTGGCACTTCCGGCGGTGTGCTGGCCCCGCTCTTGATGATGGGCGGCGCGCTTGGCGGCATCGAAGCTATGTTTCTGCCCAATGAAGGGCTGGGTTTCTGGCCGCTCATCAGTATGGGAGCTATCCTGGGCGGCACCATGCGCTCGCCTTTCACCGGCATCATCTTTGTGCTGGAACTGACACACGATGTAAACGTCCTGCTGCCCATGCTGATCGCGGTGGTCATCGCGCATGGCTTCACCGTGCTTGTCATGCGCCGGTCAATCTTGACCGAGAAGGTAAGCCGCCGTGGCTACCATCTGAGCCGGGAATACGCCACTGATCCACTGGAAATCCTGTTTGTGCGCGAGGTTATGCGTACCAATATCGTCGTCTTGCCAGCGACGCTCTCCCTCAAGGAACTGGCGCAATCGCTCCATAGTACCCACGAGCGCGGCCAGATTCAGCACCTCTATCCGCTCGTTAATGCCAATGACGAACTCATCGGTGTTGTGACGCGCAAAGACTTACAGCGCTTCATACAGGAGCACAGACAGGATAATGGACAGCAGCGTTATCCTCTCTCAGAGCTTGTGAACACGCATCCCGTTGTCGCCTATCCAGATCAGCCGCTGCGCGCCGTCATCTATCGTATGGCGGAGACGGGCTATACGCGCTTCCCAGTCGTCGAGCGCGACAACCCCCAGAAACTGGTGGGTATCATCTCGCTGGCAGCAGTGCTGACCGCCCGGACGCGCAGCCTGGAAGAGGAGCGTAAACGCGAGCGCGTTCTGCGTATGCGTTTCCTCTTCCCCTCCAACCGCCCGGTCATCAAGACCAGCAAAGTAGGCGAAGAAGTCGGCGACATCGAGCAAACACCCGGCAAGCCAGGCGAACCGCTGATGGATTAAATCGGGTTTTGCAGGGAAAGCAAGAACTCGCAGGTGCGCCACACCTGCGAGTTCTTGCTTTCCCTGCAAAATCAGCGAATGTCCTCTTGTATGGCTTGAGAAGCTATGTTACACTATGATTAGCAATTGGGGGAGGAGCGTTTTATAAAAAAGTATGGGTGATTGGGATGACGCAATCAAAGTATTTATTAGCGAGAATGCGCAAGATTTGCTGGAATTGATTTATGGTACCCAGATGCGTGTTAAGCGCAAGCTGCAAACGGAATTTAAGGTACGTACCATTGAGGCCGATGCCTTATTGGAGTCAAAGGATTTTTACCATGTACAGTGATCCACTTTCACAAACGCCGACGTATCAGAAAATTTTCAAGCAGGGACGCGAGGAAGGGCTTGAAGAAGGGCGCGAGGAAGGGCTTGAGGAAGGCTTGCAGAGAGGGCTTGAGCAGGGGCGCGAGGAAGGGAAGTTGGAAGGCTTGCAACAAGCTGTACTCACTGTGGTTGAAACCCGTTTTCCACCCTTGTCTGAGTTTGCGCGCCAGCGTGTCACACAGGTGCGCAAACTGGATAAGATGGAGATAGCATTCAAAGCCCTTGCTGCTGCTCCTGACGAGAATACAGCCCGCATGATGCTTGAGCTACTGGCAGCTTGATGGGCTATAATGCCTGAACTTTGCAGGGTTGAGATTAAGAGATTAGCAAGTACAAAATGTGAGAAGGTTTGTGCTTGTAATCTTTTGATGATTGCTGAAGCGTTGCCTCTACTCCTCGTCCGGCAACTGTATGAGTACGGCGTGGCCTTCGATTTTGACGGGGTAGGTGAGGATGTTCTGGCGGGCGGGGCCGCGCAGGACTTTGCCGGTGCGCACGTCGAATTGCGCGCCGTGCCAGGGGCAGGTGAGCACGCAGCCGTCGAGTTCGCCCTCGTTGAGAGGGCCGCTGATGTGCGTGCAGTTGTCGGTGAAGGCGTAGATGGTGCCGCATACCTTTGCCAGGCAGACCGGTTCCCCATCCACTTCGAGGCCCATTAACTCTCCGTCTTCTAAATCGTCTACTTCTGCGGCTTTAATGAAATCTGTCATACGTGTTATCCTTAGAGAAGTTGCGTGAGATGCAGATGATGCATGACATCGCCATTGGCGATGTCATGCATCATCTGCATCTCACGCAACTTCTCTTATATCCCTTTGCCCTGGACGGGGAGAATGGCTCCGTTTACGCCGTCGCTGGCGGGGGAGACGAGGAAGAGCGCGGCCTCGACGATCTGCTCCATGCTCACCCAGTGCTTGCTCAGGTCTTCGTCTGAAGGCTTCATGGAGTCAAGGTTGGATTGGGTGACGATCAGGCCGGGGCCGATGGCGTTGACATAAATATTGGAATTTTTGCCCTCTTTGGCGAAGGTGCGCGTGAGGGCATCAACACCAGCTTTGGCGGCATTATAGGCGGCCATCATCGGGCCAGCGCTCTGCGCGCCCCCGGCACGACTGAAGTTGAGAATTTTGCCGCCGCCCTGCTGCATCATCACGGGCCACACGGCGCGGGTGCAGAGGAAGGTGGTGCGCAGATTGTTGTTCAATTCGGCATCCCAGTCGGCTACCGAAAGCTGGTACGAGGGACCATATTTGGTCAAGCCACCTGCCAGATTGACGAGGATGTCGATGCGTCCATACGCGGCCATTGTGGCGGCGACGAGCGCGTTGGCTCCTGCCTCGCTGGTCAGGTCTGCCGGAATAGCGATAGCCTTTGCCCCCTGAGCGTGCAGTTCCTGCGCTCGTGTGCGGACGCGCTGCTCATTGCGAGCGCTGATGGCGACTTGCGCGCCCTCGCGAGCGAAGGCGGAGGCCAGCGCGAAGCCGACCTGTCCTGGCTGGCTCACGCCTGTGATGATGGCAACTTTATTTTCCAGGAGCATGATTGTTCTCCTTTATCCTAATTGTTTGTTACGCCTCATCGCTATCGGCTTCGTCCAGGTCTGGTTTTTCCAGGCCAGCGAGGGCGAGGCTGCGGTGCAGGACGCGCAGACAGA
>DASTKE010000502.1:0-3728 GCA_035716105.1 Ktedonobacteraceae bacterium
GCATTCTGGGTGGTGTCCAATGATCCAAATCCGCTCGCAGCCGTTCCCGGCTTCGTCAACACCCAGAGGTGGAGAGGCTATGCCGTTGGATATGACGCTCCTCTTCCGCTCTCTCGTGAAGTTCGGGAAGCCTTCAGGACAGCCGAACATGCCAGTCAGGTAGCCGGTGTGCTTGATACCCTGGCCACAAATGAATCCAGCCAGAACACGCCGTAGGTGCCGCTTTAGCGAGCACACCGCCGATAATGAACATCGGCCCAATAATGTGGAGATAACCCGCAACGCCGGAGCGCAATTGATAGCACTGCCGGGTAATCGGATAACGTCACGACGCAATGCATTGCGCCCGTTGAGGTGGAGGGCCGGGAAGAGAGGAAAGGCACCCGCAAGGGGCCACCCATCTCCACCGCCGCCCCCCTGCCTCTACACCTCCACCGCGCAACATGGGTGGTAGTAGGGACAGGGGCGGATGGGAGGCGGTGGGGAGGCCCCTTGCGGGTGTCCTGGTGATAGTTGTCTCCGTCCCTTCCCGCAGGGGTACGCTGGGAGGACGTCCGGGGAACAGAGACGGGTGAGACGACTATCAATCGGCCCCTACGTTTAGGGCATCATGACGTAATCGGCGTGGATGACGCCGCGTTTGTTTCTCTTGCCTTCGACGTTGATGGGCTTGCCCTCTGGCAGGGTTTCGACCAGCAGGGGGGCAACTTGCTCGCCTTGCTGGTTGAGCACGAGCGTGTGCTGGTCGACGCAGACGACGGCGGGTTCAAGTTTGTCGTCGTTCTTGTGCTGGTAGGTGCCTGCAATGATGAAGGCATCCTTCTGATTTGGGTCGAGGCCGACTCCGGCAACCCTGACAGTTTGCCCCTGTTTTTGCAGCGCTTCAACTTTCTGGCTGCTCAGCGGCTGTTCCTGCTGGCTGTGCTGCTCAGACTGCCGGTGCTCCAACTCGGCGATCTTCTCCTCGTCTTGCCTGTGCTGGCGTGCCGCCTTCTCAAATTGCTTCTTGTGGGCCGGTTTTTCAAACATCGCGCCGTCATAGCTGCGCGGAATTGCCATGCGCACGGAGGCGGGAACGGCATCGAAGCGGTAGTGAACCATGACCGTGCTGGCGTCCTGCGCCTGTTGCAGCGCTTTGCGTTCGCCCTTGCGCAGGTAGTCGTCCAGCTTGACGACGCTGCCATCCAGTTCCATCAGGATAGTGGCCGGAACACTGATGGAGAGGTGCGCGCCGCGAAAGCTTTGCGTCGCGTTTTTGTCCACTTTACGCAGCAACAGGTAGTCCACAGCCTCCTGGATGGTGGTTAGACCACCACCGGAGGTAATCACGGTGACATCGATCAGGCCATCGTCGAGATAAGCGTCGGGCGAGATATCAATAGAGCCAGCGTAGCGGCGCGTGTTATTGACGATGAGTTGCCAGGCATCGCCTTGCCAGAGCATTTCGGCATTGCCAGAGTCGTTGAGCGCACGGATCTCGACCGGAAATGGGCGCTGCTGCGGCAACTCCTTGATGCCGGAAAGATCAAAGGCCAGCGGACCGACATGGTACTTCAGTGGCTTGTTGATATGTGCCATGATGGCCGCGTCGGCACCCAGGCCCGCGTGCAGCAAGAAGTACTGACGGCGCTTCCCGGCTTTTTTGGGCTTTTCGTGTACCTCTTCTCCCTGTTCGTCCGCGTCAGACCCGTTTGCTCCATTATGAGCGGGCAGTGTCAGTCCTTCGACCTCAAAGAAGCCGAGGTCAACATCACATACGTAGCTGTTGACGAGGTCCAGCGCCGCCTTCATCGCATCACCGGGCAGGTCGATCTCGCCTGCCCATTCATTGAAGGTGCCGCCGGGGATGTCACCGATGATGCTTTTGCCCCCGGCAAACATCACGCCGTTGACGACATCGTTGAGCGTGCCATCGCCGCCGTATCCTATTACCAGGTCGTAGCCGTCTTTCGCCGCCTTCTCGGCCAGCTTCAGCGATTCGCCGCCGTACTCCTTCAGCGAGATATCCGTTTTCCAACCGGCGGCATCCAGAACAGCGATCAGGTCGGGGATTTTGACGACATCATTTCCTGCCCGCAGATCAGCCACGAGACAGGCGCGTTTTCCATGCATAAAATGCTCCTCCTTTACACCATACGGCGGTAACGGGCCTGAACGAATGAGAAGATGCCATAGGCGATCAGGCCGAGGGCGACAATTGCCAGCAGAACCGGGCCAAACGGCTGGTGAATCAGCACCTGCAAGGCACCGCTCAGTCCTTTGGCCTGGCTGGCGTTGTGCTGGACAGCCGCAATGATCAGGAAGATGCCAACGATGGCTTCAACTACACCTAGCGCGGCATAGCCGAGCCTGCCGGAGAGGATGGCCCATGTACTGAAGCGCGCACCCAATCCGGTGAGGTTGAGCTGCTTGCGGAAGTCGGCGGCGTAGGCACGGTAGAATAGGAACCCGGCGATGGCGAGAACGATGAGGCCGATGATGACCACCAGCACCACACCTAAGGAGTGACTGAGCAATGTTGCCGTCCAGTCCTGCGCGCTGGCATTGGAACCCTTCGCAGCTTTGCCGCTGGTCGCCAGTTGAATGGCCCCTAAAGCCAGAGCGGCGTAGATGACGCCAACAACCGCGTCACCTACACGGGTGAGCGCGCCTTTGGCATCTTTCCCTGCCCTATCAGTATCGAACAACGCCGCGACAAATTTTATCAGCGCGTACCCGATAAGACCGATGGCGACAATGATGAGCAAGAATTTGCCGAGAGGCTCGTTGTGGATCGCCTGCAACGCGCCCTGCTGGTCGGTCGCTGAACCACCAAAGCCTGTTGCCAGCTTGATTGCCAGACCACCAATAATCAGGTAGACGACGCCTTTGGCCGCGTAGCCAAGACGCGCCAGCCATACTACTGGCTGACTGGTGGCCGCGCCGCGCGCCGTTGACTTCGCTTCATTCACATCTCTTCTCATATTTGGATGAGTTGCCATACTATGTTTTCCACCCTTTCTCTAAGACTGTTTCTCTGATCAACCATAAATTCTTTGTTGAGTAAACATCTAGTTGCTGACACGGGTGAAAAAGATGAAGCGTTTCAACAAGCACAGTTCTGATCTTATCCTTCGATGACCAGAACTACCTTGCCTTTGACGCGGCGGTTCATCATGTCGTTGAGAGCCTCGGCGGCTCGATTGAGGGGGTAGGTGATGGAGACCAGCGGCTTGATCTTGCCTGCTCCATACCAGGCGAGCAACTGCTGAAGGTTCTGCTGGTTGTGTTGCGGCTCACGCTCAGTAAAAGAACCCCAGAAGACGCCGACGATGGAGCAGCCTTTGAGCAGCGGCAGGTTGAGCGGAATGCGCGGGATATCACCCGCCGCGAAGCCGATAACCAGGAAGCGCCCCTTCCAGGCCATGCCGCGCAAAGCCGCTTCCGAGTACAGCCCACCCACGGGATCGAAAACGACATCAACTCCTTTGCCACCGCTCAACTGCTTCACCCGCTCTTTGAGATCCTCCGTGCTGTAATTGATGACCTCGTCCGCGCCGTTCTCGCGGCACGCCGCCAACTTCTCGCCGGTCGACGCGGCTGCGATCACTCGTGCGCCCAGCAGCTTGCCAAGCTGGATGGCGGCAATGCCCACGCCGCCAGCCGCGCCCAGCACGAGCAGCGTTTCACCCGCCTGCAACTGCGCCCGGTCTTTCAGCGCGTGATAGGCCGTGCCATAGGTCAAGACA
>DASTKE010000503.1:0-9810 GCA_035716105.1 Ktedonobacteraceae bacterium
AAGTTTCAAAAGTATACTACAGTATAAAGTGTACTCAACATTGATACGTCTGTCAAGTCTCTGAATGTCTATATTGTCAACGGAAGCGTCAATCGATGACATGAGTAGCGAAAGTTTGCACAGTGCTGTTTAATCTGATAAACTTTTGTGAGTAGTTCCTGAATGACTGGCATGGGGTTCACAAGGGCGCTACTGTTGAACGGTGACTAAATCACCACTGAATCGGTATCCAATCAGCACTTACAAAGGAAAGTCATGAGCGATCAGTACTACACAGCAAGTCAAGCGATGGTTAAGCTTGGTTTATCAAAAGCGATGTTTCACCGAAAGGTCAATCAGGGACTTATCCCAAAGGTGACGCCGCCTGGAAAGAAACAAAGCCTCTATCCAAAGCGAGATATTGACGCTCTTGCTCGTGCCATGAATCTCCTTTTCGAGCAGCAGGATAGGATGGTGTTTTCGAGATCAACGCCAGCAGACCAGGAAGAGGAGATACGAATAGGTATTCGCTGCTTTGGAATGGAATTCATCACCCCCCTTTTAGAGCGGATTGGCTTTCAGCAAAAAAGCGAATTTACATTCTGGTCTCTCAAGGTGGATGGACACGTCGTCGGCTACGTTTCGATGTTCCGGTTCCCCCCTCCCTTTCTCGATGATCTGCTGACCGGACGGAGAATTGAGCGGGAAATTACCCTGAAAGAAGTGTTACCATTTTCGCGTCTTGAACCTTTTGACATTTACATTGATGTGATGGCAGTTGATCCAACGCTGCCATCACATTTAAGACGCCTCTATGCCGGTATCATCGCTTCTCGACTTGCAGCTATAATTCTCGATCTGCGAGCCAATGGCTATCTCATTCAAACAGTGTATACCGTTTCAGCGACGAAAGAAGGTGATACCCTTGTCCGTAAAGCAGGTTTTCGTCTTATGAAAGGAAAATCTATCGCACCAGGTCGTCTTGCATATGACTTTCCATTGGGTGAGCAAGGAATAAAGCGTCTTCAGGAATTGAGCGGGAGAGGAGCATGACATGCATACAGCGATGCAAAAAATCAGGCTGGCATTAACTGGAAGTCCGTTTGGTGAGCCTCACTTTCAGCACGAAGGAGAAAAGGTGACGCGCTGGATGACGGGAGGGACGTTGCCTGATCTTTACGTCACCTTTCAGCAGCGAGAGGGCGTGATCGAAGTACGATGTGCAACCTGCCAAGCTCTGCTCGGAAACTTTCCTTCCCGCTACGGGGGCAACACAGTACAACAGATAGCAGCAATGCGACAAAGTGGACATCACCATTAAAAATAATCAGGCACTCAGAGACATTATTTTTACTGAGCGCCTGATTATTCGCCTGATCTTACCGGAAAAACGGCTAACACGCCTTTTTCTTGCTTGTTTCGGTGCTTCAATCGTCAATAGCTACCTGTTTACCTTCTCTCCATTGCCGTATCTCTTCGAGAGAGATATCATCTCCATGATAGGTGAACAGGTAATCTTGTATCTCTTTGTCGGTTACTTCTTCTGGTATTCCCTGTAACGCGTTCGAATCATACCAGATAAAGCGATCTGCCAGTAAACGCCAGTTGTTTAAGTTATGCTGATAGCTCATCGAAAATCACCTTTCTGAGTAGCTAAAAACATGCCTCAACAGAGAGATATTTTATCATAAAATGCGGGCAAACGAGTAACTTTCTGGCAAGCATAGCAGGTAGATAGCTCTCGGCTCGTTCTTTTCACAAAGGAGAACCGAAGAATCCCTATATAGCCAACTTAGGGGTAGAGTTGGAAATATTTCCTGAGTAGAAAAGAGGCGGCATCACTAAAAAATGATAACCGCCTCTCCTGACTTCTAAATGATATCATGATGAAACGCCTCTGCCAGCTTGTATCTATGCACCAGGCCCGCCTCACGGCCTTTTCTACGGGCGTACTCATCAGGATCAAAGCTGCTCATCTGGCTTTCATGGCAACGCATAGCCGCTATTTTCTTCTCAATCACATCACTGGTATCTACCCAATGATTCGGCTTATCCGTGCTGAAATAGTAAAGATGTTTCACTTTGTGAGGGACAATACCGTTTACGAATTGTTCGGGAAAGTTCCGAGCACTCGCGTTTACTAATGCATCCTGAGTACACAGACCAACGGCCCTATGATCCGGGTGCATATCATAGCGTTTCCAGGGATCGAAAGTAAAGACAACATCTGGACGCCATTGACGTACAATAAAAGCGATATCGCGCCGGAGCGAGAGGGTAGGCTCGACTTCTCCATCAGCGTAGCCGTCTAGAAATGTGACCGTCTTTACCCCTAATAACTCAGCAGAACGGCGTTGCTCTTGCTCGCGTCTATCAGGATCGCCGCCTGCATCTCCTCTTGTAACAAGAAGATAGTATACGTCCTTGCCTTCTTCCACTAAACGGGCTACCGTACCGCCGCTGATAAAATCTCCGTCATCTGGATGAGCTAATACAAAAAGTATCCGCTGTCCCCCAGGGGGAAGCAGCACAGAGGAAGACACCGCCATGTGTAAAACCTTTTCTTTCTTGTGATGGATTTAAGCCGATATATTATAGTAGTATATCACTTAGTCGCGCTACGCCCGGTTCACTTTGAGCTAAACCATAGTCGACCTTTCACTTTTGAGAGTTATCCAAACCGGGTCAACAACACCGGAGCTTCGTATTTTTGATAGATAGAGGGTTGGGAAGGATCATTGTTTGCTCGATATCATAACGCTTCTAAGCCTGGAAGAGTTCACCGTTACCCGGTTGTACTGTAGCTCGTATAAACATAAACCAACTTGAGAGGAGCAATGTATGCATTTTGATGGGTGGCTGCTTGTTTCATCGCTGCTGCTCTTCCTGAGTATCCTCGGCTGGATAATCTCAAGTCGAACAGGTATTCCGGCCCTGATACTTTTCCTGGGCATTGGTATGTTAGCAGGCTCAGATGGGCCTGGCGGCATTTATTTCGACAACGCGGAGGTGGCACAATCCGTTGGCGTGGCAGCCCTGGCCTTTATCCTCTTCGCCGGAGGATTAGAGACGAAGTGGCACGTAGTCCGTCCCGCCCTCGGTGGAGCGCTATCCCTCTCTACTGTTGGCGTGCTGCTGACAGCCGTGATTGTGGCGGTCTTCGCGCTTGTCGTGCTGCATGTCTCCTTCATTGAGGGCCTGCTGCTGGGGGCCATTATCTCCGCCACCGACGCGGCTGCCGTCTTCAGCGTACTGGGGGCCAGGAACCTGCGACTCAAGGGGACGCTCCTGCCGCTGCTCGAACTCGAATCCGGCACTAATGATCCCATGGCCGTCTTTCTCACTATCGGACTGACCGATTTACTGGCGAATCCCCACGAGTCTGTGTTCAGCATACTGCTGCTGTTCGTACAACAGATGGGGATAGGATTGATCGCGGGGCTTGTGATTGGGTGGGCCACAATCTGGCTCCTTGCTCGCCTCCATCTCGACGTGGAAGGGCTTTACCGGGTGTTCACCATCGCGCTCGTCCTGTTCGCCTATGGTCTCACGGCGCTGCTTGGCGGCAGCGGCTTTCTGGCTGTCTACATCGCCGGGTTGCTGCTGGGCAATAGCTCCCTTCGACGTATGGATCGACTCTCGCGCTTTCACGACAGCCTGGCCTGGTTGATGCAAATTGCCATGTTCCTGATCCTGGGCCTGCTCGTTTTCCCCTCACACCTGCTGGCCGTCGTGGGCAGTGGACTGCTCATCACGGCTATCGCTGTCTTTGTAGCCCGTCCACTGAGCGTGCTGATTGCCCTCCTGCCGTTTAAGATATCGATTCAGGAGAAGCTCTTTGTGGGCTGGGTGGGTTTGCGAGGTGCCGTGCCGATTGTGCTGGCAACCTTCCCACTCCTCGCTGGCGTGTCGAGAGCTCCGGAACTTTTTGATCTCGTCTTCTTCGTGGTGCTCGCCTCAGTCCTGCTCCAGGGAACAACGGTTCCTTTTGTAGCAAAGTGGCTGGGAGTGATTGTCCCTCCAGCAACGGTTGAGGAAACGAAGGCGAGTTCTTAAAAGAGCTTGCTCGTACCACCCTTACAGAAGCAGAGGCTCCATACCTCATCAGACCTGCCCCTTCCGTAAAGGAGTGCTCACCTGATACAAGTGTTGGAAGATCTCCCGGTAGGATTGACGAAAACCGGTTTCGTGATAAGGGATACCGTGTTCTTCACAGAAGGCTTTGACGACCTGCTGGGCTTCTCTCAATTTGTTTCTGGGGATAGTCGGCATCAAGTGATGCTCAATCTGGTAATTCAAGCCGCCATACCAGAAATCAGTGACTGGATGCGCCCTGACGTTACGCGAACTCAATATCTGCTGGTGCAGGAAATCCAGGGGAGTATCTTTATCTGAAACGAGCATTCCTTTATGGTTGGGGGCAGCAACCGAGCCGAGGTAGAGGCCAAAGAGCGCCCGGTGAATCACAAAGAACAGCAGCGCCTGCCAGACTGTCAGGCAGGAGAACAAGAGGCCAAAGTACAGCAGATAGTGGATGGTCATGAACAATCCCTCTGCCCTGGGATACTTTGCCCGCTTTTGGAGCAGGAAGCTGATGCTGAAGATCAGGAACGTAGTCCAGCCAAGTAACTCCAACGGAAGGTACAGGTACGCCTGGTGTTTTACCATGAAGCGCAGGAAGCCCCGCTTGCCGCGTGCGGCCTCCTCTGTAAAGGCCAGGAGCGGGATACTGATATCAGGATCAATGTCGGCTTCATTGGGATGCCCATGATGCCGGTTATGTTTATCGACCCACCAGCTCCAACTCCAACCGAGCATCAGATTGCCGGTGACAAAACTGGCAAGTTCAAACAGTCTCCTGCTGCGAAAGATCTGCCGGTGGCCAACATCATGTCCAATAAACCCGATCTGGCCAGAGACAAAGGCGAGAAAGACCGCGTTGAGCAGTTGGAACCAGGAGTGCCTGAAAACAACGAGGCAGGCGATACTGAGAGCGAGCAGCCCATACGTAAACAAAATTTTGTACGTATAGTAAGCGGGTTGCTGCTCCAGTAAGCCTTTCTGCCTGACGCGCCGCTTCAGTTCGGCATAGTCATTGACAAGAGGACGCTGGGCGAGTGCCATATCATATCTCCCTGCCTATTTTTTCTGGAAAACCATCCGCTGGTGGTCGATGATCTCCCTGCGAAAACATTCCTTGTCGTACCCCTTGCGGAGAAACTCCGTTCGACGTCGAAAATCCTTATCCGTCAGAAAACGCGGTACAAGTTTGGTAACGACGAGCAATCTGGCAAAACGAGCATGGGGGTGTCTAAAGTTGGAGAAGGTAAAATTCCAGAGTTTGCTCCATTCCTCTATGGTGTGAATATAATCTCGCCGACCGTTGTTGTGGGAGATTTGCTCAAAATACGGCGTTGACACTCTCAGGATATGTTCTTCTCCAAAGGGGAGCCAGGAACCAGGGAAAAACTCTTTTGCAATGGCCGCAATATATTCATTGGAGCCTTTTTCTGCCTGCAATGAGATGTTCTGAATAGCAGGAGTGTTCCTACCCATCATCATCGTTTGCAAATAGAGCCTTCCACCCTCCGGCAAGAGATCGTGGCACAGGCGAAAGAAGCGATCATAAATGGCATCCTGCTTTCCCGCTAGATATTCCTCCACGGAGCAGAAATGCTCAAAAGCTCCAACACTGACAATGCCGTCAAACGTGCCAAAGGTATCGACAGTGACCTCTTTCCAGTCCTTGACATGGGCTTCGAGACCGGCGTGTTTACACCCCTCCGCCTGTTTTCTGGACAAGGTCAGGCCAATGCCATGTCCACCTTGCTCTTGCACCACTTTGAGCATAGGACCAAACCCGGAGCCGATATCAAGCACACGAAAGCCTGGTTTGAAGCCAATCCCTGCCAGGATATACTCGTGTTTATCCTTTTGCGCCTGGGCCAGCGTCTTCGAAAAATCGCCATCAAACATGGCACAGGTCAGGTCGGCATGTTCGCCAAAGCTCAAACGGAAAATCTCATCCATGAAATCATAGGCTTCTTCGATTTCTTGCTGATTTGCCATGAACGTCCTCTTTCCTGGTGCCGGACAGATTGACTATAGCTCTTCAAGAGTATACCACATGTAGTTCGGCTTAATTATCATCAGGGCGATTATAGAGTGAAGTTCCTCTGCGGCACCTGACGGGAAGTCCCCTACGATGCCTGTCCTTTCGGTGCCACAAAGGAACTTCACTCGCGATTATAACCTGATGGGCAGAAGCCATTTAAGCGGGGGCAAGGCGCGCTGGACGACGGCGAAATGGTCGTAGTAGCCGCGCTGCTGCTGGATCAGGCCGTCGCGCAGGGTGAAGATGCTCACGCCGTCGACCTGGAACGGACGCGACAGCCATGCTTGCCCCAGCAGGCGGGGAGTATGCCCGGAAGCTGTCCACGTCACTGCCGCTTGCTCGCCGGTAAACAGGTGGCTGGCAGGAGTATAGGCGATGGTGGGCATCGTGCGAAAGCGCGTCGTAAACCACTGCTCGATCTCTTGCCGCCCGCGCCGGGAGCGCTTCATGCCCGTATCAAACAGTTCCGCGTCCCGCGCATAGAGCGAGACAATAGCCGCGACATCGTGCGCGTTAAACGCGGCAATCCAGCGATTGACGATGGCTGCGTTATCCGTGTTGTCCTTATCTCCGTAATCTTGCATAGTGTCCTCCATTGTAGGGGCGCGCTTATGAAATTTGACCAAATAATCTGGATATATATACCCATAGGGCCGCGATTGATCGGCGCTGGCCGCGATTGATCGCGGCCCTATGGGATGTGCAAACCCGTTCACCCTGAGCACGGCCCTTTTCCCCTATACTTCAGCCTAACATGTAGTATATACTATCTGTGGCAGAGAATATCGGATCAGCCGGACAGAGGAGGAAGAGACAGGTATGCATTCCACGCCGTATGTTGACGAGGCCGCGTTTCAGGAGGATGTGCAGTATATTGAGTCGCTGTGGCAGCGCAGGGCGGTGGGCGATGTCGATATGCCCATTATCGATATCGGGCAGGGGGAGCCGCTCGTCTTTGTGCCGATCCTCGAACACCTGGAATTCGTCTACGCCCGCCAGATTCGCCACTTTAGCCGGACGCGGCGAGTCATTCTGTACCGGCGGCACGAGACGCGCTCGCATTTTATGAGCCTGGCGGAGCGAGCCGGAGAACTGGGCAGCGTGCTCGATAGCCTGGGCGTGAAACAGGCCGATTTTGTCGCGCACGGGGACGCCGCCATGGTACTCTTCGAGTTCGCCTCGCGCCACCCGCAGCGCTGCCGCTCACTGAGCATCATCGCCCAGGCCGCTGACTACCAGATCGCGCCGCACCCCTTCATCTGGCTGCTGCACGAAGCCTACGTGCGCCTGCCCGTCGAACGGTTCGTCCCCGCGCAGGTGATTCGCAATACCGTCGTCAACTACATCACACACAGCGAGAGCGGGAGTGGGAGCAAGGGCGAGACCACCTCTTCCAATGGCAACAACGGAGCAGGGCAGCCGCGCAGCCTGCCGCGCTCGCTGATCGAGGGGCAATTCCGCAAGATCGAAAGCTGGCCTCGCGTCTACAAGTTTTCCGTGCTGCCCGTCATCCACTACTTCGATATGCGTACACGGCTCTCCAGCCTCTCCATGCCCATTCTCGTCATCAATCGCGCCGATGATATCCTTTCGCCGGAGCCGAAGACGCGCTGGCTGGCGGAACATCTCCCAAACTGTGCCGGATACAGCGTTGTTCCAGGGGGCGACCGTTTCTTCATGTACGCCGAAGACCAGCACGTTACGCCGCTTATTGAACAGTTTCTCGCGGCTAGCACCAGTGATACCGGGGCGGAGGTATGAAGTTCAGGAAGAGAGGCCACCCACAAGAGGTGGCCCTACTATAGACGATGTAGCTCTACGAGCGCGTCGACTTGTTCGCGTATAGTAGGGCCACCCCTTGCGGGTGGCCTGGGGTGATGGCGTAGATCGCTGCCTGCGCTCTATTGTTCCTTGCTCAGCAGTATTACTGAGCAGAAAATCACTTGACTCTTCAAGACAACTGCCTCATACTGATGAGCGATGGGGCAAACGTTTGAGGGGAAACGCAGAGTGGACAGCGCGAAATTGCATATTGCCAGTTCGTAAGCTCTATCATATAATTGCTTCACGATGGGTGGATGTCGTGTTTTGTTCTGATATGCTTCAGGACACTAGAATACATAGAGGAGATGGCGTGTGAACGGAGCAACAAATGGGCCAGGCATGGCTTCCATCCGCTTTCTAAGCGGGCCGCTGGCCGGACGAACCTTCTCAATTAGCAAGCCGGTTACGACGATTGGCCGGGGTACAAACAATGACATCGTCATCGAGGAAGACCTGAAGGTCTCTCGCAATCATGCGCGGCTGATCTACAATAACGGGATGTGGGCAATTGAGAAGCTCGCGCCGCAGAACATCGTCACGGTCAACCAGCAAAAAGTGGAGCAGGCGGTTATTCAGGATAACAGCACTATCGGCCTGGGAGATAATTCGACCTTTCTTTTCTTTGCGCGTGTAGACGCGCCGCAGCGGGTCGCGCCGGTGGGCAATCCCCCATCGTATACGCCGCCCCCTCCTCCGCCACAACCATCTCAGCCGTATGTGCCGCCATCAACGCTCCCTGCAGCGTATCCCGGCTCGCAGCCCATATCAAACCAGCAGGTATTTTCGGCTCCCCAGGCGTCGTTTTCCTACACCTCTCCGCTTCAGAGCGGCGGCATGGCACAATCACCCGGAGAGACCGTGATCGCCCGACCGCAGGCGGCTGGCATTGCCACCATTGAGGTGAGCAGCAACGTTCACGGCTTCAGACAGACCTTTCCGCTCGATAAGCCCGTCATCAATATCGGGCGCGATGTCACCAACGATATCGTCATCAATGACCGCATTATCTCCGGTCGCCACTTGCAGATTGTGCGCCAGGGCAATCAATTTTTCATTGTCCACCCCCACCCGGAGCGGCAGCATACGGTGAACGGCCTGCTCTATCAGGGCCGCAAAATTCGCGGCGATGAGGCGTATCGCCAGCCCCTCAGACGCGGCGACATCTACCGTATCGGCGACGAGAACGGTACCCTCATCACCCTGACCTTCAACGACGGTACCGGCGTCCAGGAAGAGGTGGTGGCACCCGTTCAGCCGATCAAGCTGGATATGCCAGAACTGACCATCGGGCGACGCCCCGACAACATGGTGGTGCTCAACCATCCGCAGGTCTCCGGGCATCACGCACGCCTGGTACGCGAGGGCGCGGCCTACCGCGTCGTCGACCTGAACAGCACCAACCATGTCTACGTCAATTCGAGCCTTGTCAGCAACCAGGTGCTCAAGACTGGCGACGAGATTCGCATCGGCCCCTACAAGCTGATTTACGAGGGCAATCAGCTCACACAGTACGATGAGAGCAACTTCATCCGGGTCGACGCGCTGAATTTGAAGAAATTTGGCAACAATAACGTCACCCTGCTCAACGATATCACGATTTCCATTCCGCCGCGCAAATTTGTGGCGCTGGTCGGCGGCTCCGGCGCGGGCAAATCGACGCTGATGGACGCCCTCAATGGCCTGCGCCCGGCGCAGCAAGGCAGCGTGCTCTATAACGGCCAGGATTACTATAAGAACCTCGCGGCCTTCAGCACGCAGCTTGGCTACGTGCCACAGGACGATATCGTCCACCGCGACCTGACCGTCGAACGCGCCCTCTACTACGCCGCCAAGATGCGCCTGCCCAGCGACTTCACCGAGCAGCAGATCGAGCAGCGCATCAAAGAGGTGCT
>DASTKE010000504.1:0-5510 GCA_035716105.1 Ktedonobacteraceae bacterium
CCGGAGTTTGCCACCTTTGCCCCCCAACAATATATGACCGGAAATTGTAGGGGTGAACTCACGCGCCTCCTGTATAGTAATAGGCTTCGATACGTTTCATGAATAGCTGGATGAACTGGTTGGAGTCGACGGCGACGGAGACGAGCGCGTTGGGAGCGTGGATGGATGGGGCGTCGGGCATGTTGATGTTGGGAAAGTAGCCAACCGTCTCGCCGAGGGTGAGGGTGCCGCTGAGTTCGACATCGACATAGCAGGACTCCCAGGTGATGAGGTCTGGTTGGAAGGCGGCGGCGAGGGCTAGCGGGTCGTGCATCTGGAAACCGGTGCTGCCCTCGTAGCTCGCTGGACCGAAGACATCGAAGGAGAAATCCAGCAGGCGTTTGATGAAGCTGGGAACGGGGCTGTTCGAGCGCGCCAGCAGGTGGACCTGCTGGCGCTGCAGGAGGGTGATATTCGTTACGTCCAGCGAGACGAGGCGTATGGGCCAGCCTCCATGCAGGACAATCTGGGCAGCCTGTGGGTCGACGTAGATGTTGAATTCCGCCGCGGGGGTGGTGTTGCCCGGCACACGCACGGCACCGCCCATGATGACAACTTCGCGCACGTTCTGGGCGATGCGTGGCTCGGTGCGTAGGGCGAGGGCCAGGTTAGTGAGCGGGCCAATCGCCACCAGCGTCATTTCACCCGGCGCATCCATGATCTTCTCAATAATCAGGTCAACGGCGTGTTGTGGCACCGGTTTGATGCCGGGGGCGGGCAGTTGCACGCCGCCCAGCCCGTTCTGTCCATGCACGTAGTCGGCATAGACTGCTTCGCGCATAAGAGGGCGAGCGCTGCCGCGAGCAACGGGAATGCCTGGCTGCCCGGCCATTTCGAGCAGGTTGAGTGCGTTGCGCGTCGTGTCCGCAACCGGAACATTTCCGCTCACCGTTGTAATGGCCTCAAGCTGTACCTCCGGGGAGGCGATGGCAAGCAGAATGGCAAGTGCGTCATCGACCCCAGGGTCGGTATCAAGGATAATTCTCGGCATTGGAACCTCTTTATTTTGAATACGGTTGCGATCGCTCAATCGGTTTTCTGTAGAATATGCAGTTTCACAATTGAACCTAGATCAATCGCGGCCCTACGTGTTTCATGATGACCTGGATTATTTTGTGAAACTGCATAACCCGCATTGAGAGCGGGTTATGCTCCGGTAGAGCGTATGAAGTCTTCGACCTCTGTCCTGGTGGGCAAGCCGGATTGCGCGCCGAATTTCGTGACTTTCAAGGCGCTGGCGAAGACCGCGAACTTCAACGCCTCTTCCGGTGACTGCCTCTCCGTGAGCGCGACGGTCAGCGCACCGGCAAAGCAGTCACCGGCGGCGGTGGTATCCACGACCTGCACCTTCGGTGATGGCTGGTAAATGGTGCGTGTGCCTACCGTGTTATTCTCGACGGCCAGCAGCGCCCCTTGCGCTCCCAGCGTAATCACGACCTGTTTGATGCCCTGCTCGCGCAGCACCGTTGCCACAATACGCGCATCTTCCAGCGTCTCCACCCGCTGCCCGCTCAGCAAGCTCGCCTCGGTCTCGTTGACCACGAGCAAGGTGAGTTGGCGCAGCGTCTCTTGTGGCAGGGGCTGCGCGGGAGCGAGGTTGAGGACGACCGGGACGCCAGCTTTGTGTCCGACCTCCGCCAGGGAGATCACCGTTGCCAGTGGAATTTCCAGTTGCATCACCACCGCTTGCGATCGTGTGATGGACGTGGTAATACGTCGCATTTGGTGCTGGTCCACTCCCACGCGTATGTTCGCGCCAGAGGCGACGACGATGGCGTTGTCGCCATCGGCGGTGAGGAAAATAAAGGCGGTTCCGCTGGCTTCTGTGGCATCGAGCACGATGAGATCGGTATCGACGTGGTCGGCCTGAAGCGAAGCCAGGAGACGCTCGCCAAAGGGGTCCTGGCCGATGCGTCCGGCCATTGCAACGGGCGCGCCCAGACGCGCCATGGCCACCGCTTGATTCGCTCCTTTCCCACCGGGGACAAGCCGCAGCGAACCGGCCCCCAGCAATGTCTCTCCCAGCACGGGAACGCGAGGAACACGCACGATCTGATCCATATTGAGGCTGCCAACGACGAGGATTGCGTTGTCCGGCACAGGCACCTCCTGCTTACAGATTCTGGCGTCACAGGGACGCATTATAGTATGGATAGCATACGATAGGGATGCGCAAGTTGCAAGAAGGGAAAACGGAGGTTGTGAACAAGACGGATAATGGAGGACAAAAGCCCAGATTTCGTAGGCGAAGCTCTACAATACATAGGGCGAAATATCTACCTACCAGGCGGGATATTACTACTCAGAGATGAGGTGAATATCCCGGATGGTTAAGATCTCTTCGTGTATATTGATAAATCTTAACCTACATCACATACCCTCTCAATCAAAGATTAACTGCCAGAGAGTATATATGTTTCATGGGGAAAGGGCCTTATAGTGCCTGGACGGTTTGGAAGGGGGAGTACGAGAGCCGCTGTAAGGGAGAAATCGCATGATTACGATGGATGCATCGACCACTCGTATGGCTCAAGAGGCTGAGCGGCGTCGGCTCGCCAGGGAGTTGCACGATGGCGTTGTGCAATCCTTGACCGCTCTTGTTGCCGATCTGGAGTATTTTCGCACCCGCCGCCTCCCCGGCAGCGCAACGGATACTGCTGAGGTAGCCGAGAAGCTGGAAGTATGGCAAGAACTGGCTCGTGATAGTTTGCTATCGATGCGCCAGGCGCTCGGTGGTCTGCGCAAGCATACCGGTCTCGAAAGGGGTCTGGAAGCCGCCATCACGACACTTGTGGCTGAGTTCCAGCAGGACGGTTACACGATGATCTATGAATGCAGTGATTGGCCGCAGCTATTACCGGACGAATATGCGTCGAATATCTATTTTATCGTGCGTGAGACACTGACGAATATTCGCAAACATGCGCAAGCGACGAAGATCACACTCTTTTTATTGAAGCACGAGGAACACCTGCATATCAGTATTGGCGATAATGGCCTGGGTATGCCAGCAGTTTCTCCAACAGTCTCTGCACCCGGTTATCAGCAGGGATTGATCGGGCTGCGCGAGCGCGTCGCGGTGTTGCATGGACAACTGAGCATTGAGAGCGCAGCGGACAGGGGTACGCGCATTGATGTAGATATCGCCTTGCCGTAAAAGCTCTTGTGTGCTAACCTGAGCCGGGCGAAGCCTATTTGAGGAGGGACGGGATGACTATCCGGTACGAAGAGCCGGTCAATCCATATACAAACAGCTACGCTCTCTCAGGGCAGGAGCAGGTGCGTATTCGCATTGTGGTCGCGGACGACCAGCGTCTGTTTCGCGAGAGTATCGTGGGAATGCTCAATGGCGAACCTTATATTGAGGTGGTTGGCTCAGGCGGCAACGGTTTGGAGGCTGTCGAGTTGGTACGCCAGTTGAGGCCGGATATCGTCTTGATGGACATAAAAATGCCTCACCTCAGTGGCATCGAAGCTCTACGCCAGATCAAAGCCGAACTCCCACAGACGCGAGTCATTTTGCTAACAACCTTTACTGCTGATGGCTACGTGCTTGAAGGGTTGGCAGCCGGAGCGAATGGCTACGTGCTGAAGGATATTTCCACCGTTGGTCTGGTCTCGGCCATTCGGGCTGTCTATAATGGAGAACAGGTCACTGCGCCCGATATCGCCAGCCGTGTGATGCAATTATTGGACCGGCAGAATCCTGAGCGGTTGCAGAGCTACGATGGTCTGACCTCACGTGAGATGGAGACGCTGGTGCTGGTCGCCAAAGGACTGATTGCGAGGGAGATTGCACGTACGCTTGCCATTAGCGAGAAAACCGTGCGCAACCACATCAGCAACATCTATCGCAAGCTCGATATCTATGATCGTTCTCAGGTCGTTATCTATGCCATGAAAAAGGGCCTGGTCGATATCAATGATGTATAGCTGCTCCACTTCTCCCTCTTTCACTGCTTCTCAAAGAAGAGGACAGGATAATTTACTGATCCGTATCTGGAAGGAGTTGTTTGCAATGTGTTTTTTCTTTCCAGGATATTCTTAATAGGGGTGCCGTAGTGTCGACGATATTTCTTGACCGCGACGGGGTGATTAATGAGAACCGCCCGGATTACGTCAAAAGTTGGGAGGAATTCCGTTTCCTGCCGGGAGCACGAGAGGCCGTTGCGCAACTGACGCGAGCCGGGCATCGCATAGTAGTCTGCACCAATCAGGCCGGTATAGCGCGTGGAACGATTGCAATAGAGGCGGTAGACGATATTCACCGCCGTATGATCGCCGAGATCGCGAAACTGGGCGGCACGATAGAGCGGGTCTATTATTGCCCTCATGCGAAAGATGCGAATTGCTGCTGCCGCAAGCCTCGTCCTGGCCTGTTACTGCGGGCGCGGGACGAACTGGGCGTTGATCTCAACGATGCTGTCTTTATTGGCGACAGCATGACTGATGTACGCGCTGGCCTGGCGGCGGGTGTGCATAGTATGCTTGTGCTGACGGGCCTGGGCCTGGAACAGTTCCGCGAACACCATCATGAAGCCGATGGGCCATTCCGTATCTTTATGAATGTAAAGCACGCGACCGAGAGCATCTTGCAAGGTATGCACCTGCATTCCTATGCTCCAAGCGCGCTGGAACGCGCCTGCTATTCGTTCCTCAATAGATCAGCTTCCACTTCTCTTGATATTGAGGCGCTGGTGCTCTGAATGTGATCTCCCTTTGGAGGTAGCGGGGGCGGGACCTGGTATGGTATCAACGCATCGTTGTACTTGCAGTAGAGCAGCAAGTGCTTGAAGACCGGCAGTGTTTTCAGCGCGGGGGCGTAGCCAACCAGGATCAGCTTGCGTTGAGCGCGGGTCAGGGCCACATTGAGCCGATTGGGATTTGTCAGGAAATTGTGCAACTGGCTGTTCGCTTCGGGCGCGCTGGTTGTGGCGAATGAGATAATCATCACCTTGCGCTCGCCGCCCTGAAAACGATCAACGGTATCCACAGTTAAGGGTGACGTGAGCGCCAGTCCTTGCCAACTGCTCTGTCCGTTGTTTTGCCTGTTGCTCTGTTCGTCGCTATTGAACAGGTAGCGGCGCAGGTTCGCGACCTGAGCGCGGTAGGGTGCGATGATGCCAATATCCTCCTCGGCAACGCCCCGCGCAAGCAGTCCTGCCACAACATCGCGCACGGCTCGCGCCTCTGCGTCGCTGGTCTTGGGACGCATATTTCCATCGTTCCGCACCCGTAAAAAAACCGTTGGCAGCGATGGCAGGAGGGCGCGGGTAATAGCAGGCGCTTCCTGCAATTGTCTGTCCCGTCCTCTTGTTCCGCTCAGCACGCGATGCGCGACCGAGGGATGAGCAACCAGGTTGCCACTATAGAACATTTTAGACGCAAACTCGCAGATGCCCTCATTCATGCGATATTGCACGCGCAGGGGAACACAAGCGCTGAGCGCGTCAGCATGTTTCTGCGTATAG
>DASTKE010000505.1:0-5736 GCA_035716105.1 Ktedonobacteraceae bacterium
ATATTGTATTTCTCGCTGAGCATGTTGGTCATCGATTGCAGGATAGATGCGCTGGCACTGCCTGGCAGATTATCAATTAGCGTGTGGCAGGAGAGCGCGTAGTGGTCGCTGGAAATGCTCCAGACGTGCAGGTCATGGACGCTCTGGACGCCTTGAATGTTTTCGATGTCCTTCACCAGTCCCGGCATAGAGATGCCCTTTGGCACAGATTCGAGTAGAATATCGGTGGTTTCGCGCAGGACACGCCAGGCTCCGACAGCAATCAGCACGGCGATGGCAACCGAGAGCAGCGGGTCAAAGATGGTTAAACCAGTGAGCAGAATGATGATACCAGCGACGATGACGCCAACGGATGCTCCCACATCGCCAAAGACGTGCAGCATGGCGGCACGCACGTTGAGATTGCCTTCCTCTTTACGCAAACCGAAACCGATGTAGAGATTGACGATGATACCGATGCCAGCCGAGACGAACATCGCCAGCGGCTGAATTGGTTCGGGATGCTGGAAACGCTGGATGGCTTCCCAGATAATGACGAGCGCGATGATGATGAGCGTCAGAGCGTTGATGAGGGCTGCCAGGATGCCGACGCGGTGGTAGCCGAAGGTTTTGCGCGCGTTGGCGGGACGTTTGGCCTGCACAGCGGCAAACCACGCCAGGCCAAGCGCGAAGATATCGGTAACGACGTGACCGGCATCGGAGAGCAGGGCCAGCGAGTTGGCGATAATGCCACCTGTCAATTCCGCCACCAGGATGATGAGCGTCAGAAAGAAGGCGAGGCGCAGCGTTTGTTTCGCCATACCATGTGTATGATCGTGTCCGCCATGCCCGCCATGCCCGTCATGGCTGTGTTGCTGTGCATGTTCAATCATACGAGCATCCCAGCTTTCTTTTTCATATCCACAAAAAGCGCTTCGTTCGCGTGTTCCATGCCAAGCTCAAGCAACTGGCGCACGTGCTCATCGATCAGACGGTAATAGACAACACGGCCAGCCTTGCGCATGGCAACGATTTTGTGATTGCGCAGCACTCGTAGTTGGTGCGAGATGGTGGTATCGTCACGCCCCATGCCGCTCGCCAGGTCGCAGACGCACAGTTCCCCCGTTGGAGCCGAGAGCAGCGCATAGACCACCTGCAAGCGTGTGGGATCGCCAAGCACGCCGAAGATCTCGGCGATGCGCAGCGCCATATCAGCAGGCATCAAGTTCTGCCGCACCGCCTGCATATGCTCAGGATGGATTGAACGCTCCTGACATACATCATCGGCACCTGCCTCGTTTGCCTCACCCTTCCCTCCCACGTCAGATTTTACCGTTCGTACAGCCATATCTACCCATATATCCATTTCTATGCATACCTGAACAAGTATGCAACTATTATGTTCACATTATATCCTTTTTTGGATGTAATTACAAGCTCTGTTTTTTCATGGCAGAGCTTTTTTATCTTGCGCAGAACCTCGTGGGCGTGCTACACTAGAGCGTGTTTATTTCATCTGAAGATAAAACAACGCATATGTGGTGGCGGCACATAAAACCTCGTTTTGCGCTGCTGTATATTCTGGTAGCCGTGGCTCTGGTAGCGATCAGCATTCTGGGACATGCGCGCCTGATAAGCCAGATCAACCATACATTCGGCGGCTTCTTCTGGGCCATCGATACGGATGGACAGGTGGTTGTTGTCTCGACACCGCCACAACTTCCTCCGTTTGACGTTTCGGCTGGCTCCGTGATGAGCATCGACCATATTGTGCGAGTGCAATTGAAAGACAGGCATGGCTTAACGCACTCCTTTACTGGCAGCGATGCGCTCAATGATGCCTACCAGCTTGCGCGGCCAGGCGAGACGATTACATATGGCATTCAGCAGAGCAATAATCAGATAGCATACATTCAGCGTCCTGCCGTGACCTTCACCTGGGATATGTGGTGGCAAAGCTATGGTATCACCCTTATTGCCGGGCTGAGCTGGCTGCTGGTGGGATTCTTTCTCCTGCTCAGCGCTCGCGAATGGGTGGGCGCGGTCGAGGGCATTACGCTGTTGCCACCGGCCATGCTCTTCCTGCTTTACAGTCACTGGGGCAACGTGCAGAGTGCGTATCCAGCGGATAGCGTGTTCCAATTGCTCTGGGTACCCGCGTTTGCCCTACTCGGAGCAGCCTTCATTCATCTCAGCCTGACCTACCGGCCAGAGGTGCTCAACAAGGCCCACAGGCCCAGTTTGATACAGGATGGCCTTCCCTACCTGCCACTGATCGCGCTCCTCGCTTTCGAGTGGTTTTCTTACGCACTCAAAGGCAATGTACCGACGCGCATCAACCTGACCGCTTCGCTGGGCTACGCGGTCTTTGGCGGGGTGTTGAGCTTCATCATAGGCATCGCCTCCCTGCTGCGTGTGAGCCGGCGACGGGCGGGTGCCGGTATTTCGAGCAGGGTGCGTCGTCGCCTGGGTGATTTGCTGACGCTGTGGATCGGCGGCGTTGGACTGGGCTTCTGCCTGGGCATCCTGCCCATCTTGCTGACCGGCAGAACGCTGCTGCCACTCGAAATCTTTGACATGCTGGCAGCCGTGTATCCCCTCCTGCTGCTCTATGCCATCCGCTCGCTGCGCATGATCGACCGCTTGCAAGCCAGCCTGGAACAGCGCGAACAGGCACTTCAAGAGCGAGAGCAGGCCCTGCACGAACAACAGCAAACGGCGGAAGAACTGCGCCAGACCGCGGAAAACTTGCGCCAAAGCAATCGCGAACTTGAGCAGGCAACCTCGCTGCTGTTGCACGCCGACGCGCACCTGCGCTCCATCCTTTCGCAGCGCATTCACGACCAGCCCAAACAACAGGCGTTGCGCATCCGTTCCCTGCTGGGCCACTGGCAACACAAACTGAAGGTCGAGGCCGAGCGCGATCCCGAAGGCAAGGTCTTTGTGCCTCCCATCATCGATGCGCTGGGCAAGGTGCGCAAGATCAGCGAGGAACTGGAAGGCGACCTGCGCGGCCTGCAACTGCTCGTCGAGGATGCTTACCAGCGGCGCAGCCTGGGGCTGAAGCTGCACCTGGAAAAGCTCATTCGCGAGGATTTGCCAGCCCTGCATCCTGAATCGCCACTCAAAATACAATCAGACCTGTGGGCGCTCGATGCGCTCGGCTCCGATCTGGAAAAGACGGAGGAAGGAGCGAAGCTGGCCGAGGCCATCTCCTATACGGTCACGCAGGCTTTGCTCAATGTCTACAACCACGCGGGAGCCAATTATGCCACCGTGCGTGCCGTGCGCAATAATGGCTTCCTCGATGTGTATATTAACGACGATGGCCGCGGCTTCGACACGAAGAACATCTCACCGGAGAAAACCAGCCTCTTCAAGGCACAGTTGAAAGCGCGTGAGGCTGGCGGCGCGCTCGGCATTACGTCGTCTCCGCGTCCGGGCGCGCAGCACGGCACAACGGTGCAACTGCGCGTGCGTGTTCCTCAGACCAAACGCAGCTTTCGCACCAGCCCGCTACCGGAATCCACGGTACAAAGTCCAGGCGCGTAGGTTATCCCGGTCTCAAACCGGCATAAGCTTCGTAAGCGTGGGCCAGCAGGACACGCCTGCCGGGGTCGCTGGGAGCGCCGTAGATGGAGAAAAAGTTGTAGAGTTCGCTGACGAGATTTTCCAGCGGTCCAACATTTGGCTCACCTTTTGCGTTGTAAAAGCCCATGCGCAAGGCGATATCGTCGTTGCTCAGCCCCTGCGCGATAAGCGAGGCACACTCTTCCTGACGCGGAGTGAGCCGCTGCCCGCGCAGCTTCTTGAGCAGGAATTGCAAGACTTCGGGATCGATGAAGGTCTCATTGCGCTGGACAACGGTGGTCGCGATGCGTTCCAGGTAATCAGGTTCAATGTTGCTGAAGAGGGCATAGCCATGCAGTCCGGGTGGTTTGCCGGAGCGACGATTGGCGCTGCGGGGTGTGCCGCGCCGGGTGTATTCGCGACGAAACACCTCCGCCGCCAGCGTCCAGCTTGGTTCCTGCGTGTAGATCACCACGCGCAAGCCAGGGGCCAGTTCGAGCAAAGCGCGTCCCAGTTCCACGCCGTTGCTGTCACCTAAACGCAGATCCGAGAGCACGAGCCAACCGATCAACGGGGGATTCTGATTCTGGACGCGCTGCTCCTTACACAGCGCATCGACCAGTTGCAGAGTGCTCTCCGCGTCGCTCGTCTGGGCATGGAGATGTAGCAACGGTGCCTCATCCACAAAATCGCACACGCCGCGCCGCTTCACTGCCGTATCATCTATCACAATCACCGGAATCTGTGTCTCTGCCATAGCTGTAGTATATCGTGCTGCGAAAGAGGAAAGCAAGCATGAGGCATAAAATAGGGGCCAGGCCACCCGCAAGGGGTGGCCCTACTATACCGGAGCGACCCTGTGAGCGCCCCAAAGCGGTGCGTGTATAGTAGGGCCACCCCTTGCGGGTGGCCTGCCAGGGCTTCGCTCTGCCTCTCTTGTCTTCTGCTATACAGCCTGTGCATTTTTGCTCTTCATGAAGGCCGCGATCAGGGCAAGCTCCTTTGTGTACATGGGCTTCATGACGAGGGGATAGATGACGTGTTCCAATCGCTCTCTGAGATTGCGCGCCGGGGGCCAGGCGGTAGCAATCGTCAGGTGCGTCTGCTGGCCATTAGCGATGGGAGTCATTGTAAAGGTGGTGACGAAGTTCATGGGCGAAACGGTCTCCATCAGCACGCGACCGGGTTCAGGCTCACTCACGACCGCACGGGCGGGATTCTCTATTCCGAAGATGCGCGTGCTATAGGTGAAGATGGTGCCTGCTCCATATCCTCCTTCCTCGACTTTCAGATTGTAGAGGTATCCGGCGGGAACAATACGCGGGTGCGTGTCGCGATAATCGACCAGAACTGCATAGATTTCCTCCGGTCGCGCATCGATCACAGCCGAAGCTTCAAAACGTGTCTTGCTCATAATGTTCCTTCCTGTCCATCTGCTGAACGAACAACTGCTTTACAGGTGATTTTACATGTCTTCATTTTATATGACTTCAAATCATATGCCTGTAAATACTATACCTTGCTCAGATGCATCTTGTCAAGATGTCATATTACGTGATAGCATAGGGGAGGGAATCTCGAGCAAAACGGTGGGAGTAGAAAATGTCTATTTTCTCTGATTGAGTTTATGATTACTATGGTACCTGCCTTCTCGATTGTTCTTTATCTCACCTGAGGAGGATATCGTGCAAATACCATCCATGGAAGCATCTCTTAGCAACGAGCTGCTGGAGGGCGAAGAATTACATTCTCAGAAAGGATGAGGAATGGAGCGACCAGATGCCTACCCAATTACCTATGGCGTACTGGGTCTGCTGGCGTTCATGGGGCCGATGTCTGGCTATGATATCAAGCGTTTATTCGACCATATGCTTGCTCCGATGTGGGGAGCCGCCCACAGCCAGATCTATAACGAACTGCGCCGGATGGAAGAGCACGGCTGGGTGGAAATGCGGCGCGAGGAACAGGAAAACCGGCCAGATCGCAAGGTCTATTCGATTACGCAAGTGGGCCAGCAGGCGCTGGCGGACTGGCAAGCGAAAGCACCGGGCGTCTCTCAACTGCGCGACGAATTGCTGCTCAAAATCATGTTCGGCTCCTTTGCCTCACCCGAAGCGCTGATCGAGAACGTGAAGGCCGGGATTATCTCCCACGAGCAGCGCCTGGCCACATACCGGCAAAACCTGC
>DASTKE010000506.1:0-8593 GCA_035716105.1 Ktedonobacteraceae bacterium
TTCTGCAAAGCGGCGTTGTATGCTGCCGCCTGCTCCTGTGGATCATGGGGAGCCGTTGTTGTTGACATCCACGGCTGGTAAAGAGCATCGGCACTATCGCGATAGCCGATCTCCGAGAGCAGCACAGGCTTGCCAAGTTGACGGGCGAAGGCATCGATCTTCGCTCGAACTGCTACTTTCCACAGGGCAGGCAGGGCCGTAGGCGCAAGACGCTGAGGGGTTTGTGCCAATGGAAAATAGGCGGAAATGCCAATAGTAGCTAAAAGTGGATCGTGCATCCAGGGAGGGGTGCCATAGGCGAGGCTGGACCAGTTTCTATCGTAGGTCAGTCGACCCGGAAATTCAGCGTGAACCCGTTGAATAAACTGCTCCCATAACGGAGCCGGGGCATCTTCCAACAGCTCGAACTCGGTGCCAATCGACATTTGCTCCGCTCCTGAGAGGGACGCGGCCACGACATATGGCTCAAGAGCTTGCCAATAGCTGGTGAACCACTGCTCTGTTTGTTGTGTGGTCGCGAAATGAATACTTCCGGCCCACGCGGCGAGATTTGTGCCGGGGCTACCGCCTGAACTCCCATCACCATGCCCGACACTGAGCAGGGGAACAACAAAAACATGAAAGCCCATGGCGTGCGCGCTGCGAATTCCCGCCGCTACCGATGTCGGAAGAGGTGTTTGCGCGTTGCGTGTAACCTGCGTTGAAGAGGTCGACGACTGGGAGAGATCGACAGGAATCTCGATCCAGTGAGCCTTCGTCTGCTGCTGTATCTCTTGCAATCCAACTGACCAGTAGGGGTCTGAACTGCTATAAGCAGCAGTTCCCCACTGCGGAAAGACCACGCCTGTTTGCAACGATGCCTGGCAGGTCGATACACGCTGCACTTCAGCGGTCTCGTGCGGTTTTACAGGGGAGAAATACGGAAGCGGTGACCACGTGATTAGTCCGGTCAGCAGTCCTCCCACGCAGACGATGGCTGCCAGTCGTCTTGCCGGTTTGATGATGCGCAGAGCCGGGCGGCTTTGCACCTGTTGATTCAGCTGGCGATCAGCCTGCGCGGTTTTGGGCGTTGGCTGCCACGAGACGGTCCGGTTGCCCATCATCCATTGAGCTACCGCCCAGAAGCCCGCGGCGCTTTCAAGAATCCCGGCCACCGGTGCTATCGCCAACACTGCCGCCAATTCGAGCCAGCGCTGTGCTTTAGAGAGATACCATGCTGAAGAGAGATTGTACCAGGCTCCGATGACGATGGAATTGAGCCAGAGAAAACCGAGACAGAGGAGCCACCATTGGAAGAGCATGGGCAAAGCCAGCAGATCATGCCCCTTGAAAAGCACCACCGTCCGGTAGAGTACGTAAAGCAGCGAAAGCGCCCCGGCAGGCGCGCCCAGGGCAAAGGTCAGGACACGATAGCGCGTTCCCCACAACAGCCGCCAGCGAGCGTGCAGGGACAGCGTACGAAAGGCTGGCAACCGGTGCAGCATCTGTAGACCCTGAAGAACACCCACGATCCACCGGAAGCGCTGTTTAAAGGCGCTCTGGAACGAGAAGGGGGGCTGTTCCAGCATGACGCAGCCGTGCCAGCCAAAAATCTGTGGCCCGTAGCGTAGATAAGCTGTCACGCCGAAGACATAATCTTCCGCGATGAAGGGCTGACCATCCAGTGTGCCAATATCCCAGCCAAGCTCGTTCTCCAATGCCTCCTCGATCACGAGATTGGAGCCATGCAAATGCAAGGGGATACCGCGCTCCATGACCTGGCGGCACTCAAAGCAACCCATTGGGCGATTGGCCTCCATTGCCCGGCAGAGAAGGCTGGCTTTCTGATATTCAAGGGGGTAGTAGATTGGTCCCTCGGTCATCCGTTTTGTCGTCGTCGCCAGGTAATGCAGCAGTTGCCGCAGTTCGGCAGGTTCCATGACGCTCTCTTCATCATAATGGACGATGAAGCTTTTCTCAGGTACCTGGTTTAAGCCGTTTCGGCGCTGTTCCACCATGTAGTGGAGCGCACGTGCCTTGAGCTGTGTGCCATGCGGCGTCTGGTAATCTTGTGGAAGGACGATCACCTGCACATGCAGGGGCGCATGGGCAAAATCCTTCTCCAGAAGCCGCTGCTGCTCCGGCGACTCGGTGATGACCTCAACGCTGAGAATGGGACTGTAAAGCGACGGATCCTCCTCTACCAGCGCCACAATCTGCTCAATGCCGCGACGGATCACCTCTGTGCTGCCAGGAGAGCCGCGTGTCGTAATTTGCACCTTGACGAACGGCAGTGAAGGAAGCATCTTGAGATCTTGCCCGGTAATAGAGTTCAGGTGACGATACTTTGGCCAGTGAACGAAAAAATTGTAAAAGTAGAAGAGAAAACGTATGCCAATCAGGCTGATCAACGTCGCCAGCATGATGCCCGCGGCGCTGCCGCCTGAGAGATGCCCAGCCAGATGTTTTAGTGCCATCGCTCGTTCCATTCTTTAACTGGCAAGCGACGATAGAGATGTCCAGCCGGGATGCAGCGCGATGTGCGTTCCACTCCGTCCAGGTGCTGGCGAGTGGTACCCGTTTTTCAGGGAAACAGGTTGCAGGTGATGGTGTTCTATTGTGGTTTTGCGCAGGATGGAGACAATAGAAAGCTCGCCAAGCCCCAGCATACCAAGTGCCGCTACAAGATGCTCCCAGCCTGGTAATCCCATAGAACTCCAAAGGTGGAGCGCGGGAACAACGACATACAGAGATACGACGACACCGGCACCTATAATAGAACCAGGCACCGTACAGATCTTGCCCAGCCAATGCACTCCTTGTTGGAGTTGAGTTCTGGCCGCACGAAGTAGCTGTGTATCTTCATCTGCAAGATACTCGAGTACAGACAATATGGGCAAGACCGGCGACGTTGCCTGCTCATAAGTAGATGGCGAGTAGAGCGCAGATGGGGATGATATCGACAACGACAATGGCGACTCGTTGTTCGCTCGTTTACTTGTTCCCTCTGGAACCTTCCAAAGTCCTTGCTGAAAACGGAGTGGCGATGCGGAAAGCAAACCACCCTGTTGCGCATCCCTCAGCGAGGAACCGCCCAGGCGCGAGGGAAGCGTGAGAGGACGATAGATCGGATATGTCAAACTCGTCATATTTATACGATCTCATTCTATCGAAATATTTCTATGCAAAGCGCGAGCGGCTGAAACTTCGCTGTTTCCGAAAACCCGGATGTGTGGAATCCCTTAAGCACGATGTATATCCAGGTGTTCATTATTACCTCTTGTGGCCTGGGGAAGTGTACCATGAATCAGACGTGGCGGGAAGGGAGATGCAGGGTTTATTTGCGTGTTAATCCGGTTGCAATTGAGGAAATTGGTTAAGACGCAATAGAGGTCTTTTCCTTCCACTAATTTTTGTTTGCGTAAAAGATTATGAAATCTCAACTGAATTACCAAATTGGTAGTCGTCTCTTTACCACTTCTCCATCCAACTGTAACTACAGCATGGTTAAATTTCACTGAATATGCACATAAACCTTCAACAGAAATTCTTTTCTTTGATAGCGACCTATTCATAGGCGTTTTTAAGATGTTTGTAGTGCATAACGCTAATATTTGAAGGAGAGACTTTGATGAAACGATTTCTATTCAAAAGGCAACTCATTATTTTAGGCTGCATAATTGTGGCTCTTTGTGTTGCTATTCCTGTAGCGGCTTTTGCGAAATCTGCCTCAGGGCTTGCCTCCGCTAAAGCTGCTCCCGTACCGGGAGGCCAACTCACGAGCGGAAAGCCGGTCAACGGTGTCGTTTCTACACCGGATGGCATTAGCTACACATTCACTGCTGTGGTCGGCAAGCATGTGACGCTGGCCATTACCAATCCACAGGTATCGCCAACTGGAACAGCTCTTGAGATGAATGTGTACAACTCCAGCGGCAACGCGGATGCCAACGGGGTGCTTATCGGTACCAGTCCTACTGAAATCGATTTCACACCGACCTCTACCGAAGTTGGCACTACCAGTGTCGTCATCAGTCCTTACAACTCTGGAACGACTGGCAGCTTCACCCTGACTTACGCTAAGGATGTGACGGGCAAATTGACATCGGGAGTAGCTACAACGGGGAAAATCAAATACGAAGGCCAGCACGCCGACTATACATTCACCGCTGTGACCAACCAACATCTGACGCTGGCTATTACCAGTCCCCACGTATCCCCTGCTGGAACGGCTCTCGTGATGAATGTGTATGACTCCAGCGGCAACGCGGATGCCAACGGAGTTCTCATTGGTACCAACTCCACCGAGATTGATTTCACACCGACTTCGACTGAAGCTGGTCTTACCACTGTCGTCATCAGTCCTTACAATTTCGGGACGACCGGCAGTTTCACCCTCACGTACGCCACAGATGTTACCGGTACTTTGACATCGGGAGTAGCCACGACGGGGACGATTGCATACGAAGGCCAACATGCTGACTACACGTTCAAAGCTATAGTCGGCAAGCATGTGACGCTGGCTATTACCAATCCGCATGTATCCCCCGCTGGAACGGCTCTCGTGATGAATGTCTACAATTCCAGCAGCAACGCGGATGCCAACGGAGTGCTTATCGGTACCAGTCCTACCGAAATCGATTTCACGCCAACCTCTACCGAGGCTGGCACCACAACCGTTGTCATCAGTCCTTACAATTTCGGGACGACCGGCAGTTTCACCCTCACATATGCCAAAGATGTGACGGGCAAATTGACATCGGGAGTAGCTACAACGGGGAAAATCAAATACGAAGGTCAGCATGCCGACTATACATTCACCGCTGTGACCGGTGTGCCTGTAACATTGGCTATTACCAACCCGCATGTATCGCCCCCTGGAACAGCTCTCGTGATGAACGTGTATGACTCCAGCGGCAACGCGGATGCCAACGGGGTACTCATCGGTACCAGCCCCACCGAGATTGATTTCACACCGACTTCGACCGAAGCTGGCCCTACCACGGTCGTCATCAGCCCTTACAACTTTGGGACGACCGGCAGTTTCACCCTCATGTACACAGCAGGATGATGCTCGCCTGGAGCGAAATTACGCCGGAGGGTCACCGCACAGTGTCCTTTCGGCGTAGAACAAGGGTGTACGAAACCGAGATTTGCTTTTAACTTTTCCCATCTTGTCTGCTGAGCGTGCTAATGATATGCTGGTACCAGAAAATTGATGAAGCAAGGTATGGAACCTTCAAGGGTGCCATCACAGCATAAGAAAGAAATGGGGTATGGTATGGCAGGCGAGCAATTGTTGCGGAAGGTGAGGGTAGAAGGCGGCAATCTGAAGTTTAGCTCGGCGCACTTCATTACCTTCGGGGGGAAGTGCGAGCGGCTGCACGGGCATAACTACGGCGTGCTGGTGGAGATCGAGGGGACATTGAACAGCGATAGGCTGGTGTTCGATTTTACAATTATTAAGCGGCTGGCGAGGGAGGTTTGCCAGCAACTCAACCACCGTTTCCTGCTGCCGATGCGCAATCCTCACCTGCAATTGACCGAAGCTCTTGAGGAGTGGGAGATACGCTTTGGTGATAAACGCTATGTTTTCCCTCGTGGCGATGTGGTTGAACTGCCTATCGATAACTCGACTGCTGAGCGGCTGGCTGAATACATCTGCGACGAGCTATACAGGATGTTGTCGGCTTACGACACCTCAAACCTGTATACGATCACCGTTGGCGTTGAGGAAGCGCCAACACAGATGGCCTACTATAGCCAACCATTCCATCACGAGTATTGAGAAGCAAGATTAGTAGTCCAACAGTGCCTGTAACTCTTTCTCTGACTGTTTGCTCAGGGGAATCATGGTTTCCTGCTTGTCGTCCAGTTGCAGTGTGTAGCTGTTGCGTGTGCGAGCGAGGGCCACGCGGCGCTGCGCGCTGGGCGAGAGTTTGTCGATACGTTTCTGGGCCTGATCGCTCAATCCGACCTGTTCCACGGCAGCATTTTCCAGACCGGCAGTGCCGCCGGTGGTGTTTCAGGCATCGTGAGCATCATCTATGTCATTCCGGCGATATTCGTTGGCCCACTGATGCAGCAATTTCAGGGCAACATCGTGGTGCAGTTGGTCAAAATACTGCCAACCTACTATATCGCCGATGGTACATACAACGCCCTGGCAAATAGCACCGTGTTTACAAATGCTCTACTCGATACAATAGTCATACTGGGCTGCACGGCCATCTTGCTCACGTTCTCGGTCTGGACGCTGCGCCGCCAGACAGCAGTGGTAGCAACCATCTAAGCACAGGATCATGCAAATCGCGTCATGAGTCTGTTAGGAACAAGGGAAAGCTGGCATAGCACAATCCGCGCTATGCCAGCTTTCCCTTGTTCCTAACAGACTATGTATCCCTATATAGACCTCGACCGTGTTCTGATGTAAATGAGGTAGCTTGTTGAATAAAGGACGAATACTCAACGACGAAAGTTATGGCTGCTTCTGGAAATCAAACCAGTGGAGGAAGTATGCTTGCTCAACAAAAGCAGCGAGGCAACCATAGTGGTCTGATAATCGGCATTATCCTGTGGGTGATAGGTGTCGCGGTGCTGGCGACAATGGGTGTTATTGTACACGCTCATACAGCCACATGGCCGTTTGAATTGCAATTTACGGATGCGCTTCAGGGGCAACATCCCGTTCCTTGCGTCTATCACGTGCAGTCGCGCTCGTGGGGCGACCGGGCCGTTGATTTTATCAATAGCCTGAACGATCCTCTTCAGTCTGTCGTCATCCCCGTTGCCTGGATGATTCTGCTCATGCTCTTGCGCTGGTTCCTGCGAGCCATCTTTTTAGGTATGGCCGTAGCAAGTTCCAGCGGCGTGTGGGATGGGATTGAGAAGCTTGTGGGACGCCCGCGCATGACTGTGGCCGAGGGCGTCTGCGTTCATCGCAATATCGCTGCATTCAGCTTTCCATCAGGTCACGTCATCCATGATACGGTCCTGTACGGCTTCCTGCTCTACCTGAGCTTTACGCCGCAGGTACGCCAGTGGCGCTATCGCTGGCTCCTGATTCCATTTCAGATCCTGGCGGTGCTCTATATACTCTCGGTTGGCTATGCACGCCTGGAAGCGGGTGAGCACCGGCTGGTCGATGTTCTGGGTGGCTATCTAGTAGGGCTGCTCTGGCTCTTCCTGTTCATCTTTCTGTATCGCTGGGTGAGTCATCTTTGGGCTGAGCATCGCGCAAAGAAAGCAGCGGAGAGGTATAAGATGGCATGACAATGCCATTGAGCATGACGGGGAAGTCGCGATTTAAAATCGCGACTTCCCCGTCATGCTCAATGCCAGGCTGTCTATGCTGTGATGAGATCGCGCCCGATGGCTGATGCGACGGCGTGGGCCTGGGGCATCAGTTCCTGGAATTGTGCGATGGTCAGCGATTGCGCACCATCTTTGAGCGCTTCGTCGGGATTGGGGTGGACTTCGATAATCAGACCATCGGTTCCGGCTGCTATCGAGGCCAGTGTCATGGGAGTGACGAGGTCGCGCCTCCCGGTACCCTGGCTGGGATCAGAGATAACCGGCAGGTGAGAAAGCTGCTTGATGAGTGGGAGGGCGCTGATATCCATAGTGTTGCGCGTCAACTTCTCAAAGGTGCGAATGCCGCGCTCGCACAGGATGACGTTGGGGTTGCCCTGCGAGAGGATGTATTCCGCGGCCAGCAGCCACTCTTCAATGGTGGAGGACATGCCGCGCTTGAGCATGGCCGGTTTGCGTGTGCGCCCAACCTCGTCGAGCAAGAAGTAGTTTTGCATATTGCGCGTGCCGATTTGCAGGATGTCGGCGTACTCGCTGACGAGAGATACATCACCGGGCGTCATCACCTCGGTAATCACGGCCATACCGAACTCGTCGCGAGCCTTCGCCAGCAGTTTCAGCCCATCTTCACCCAGTCCGCGGAAGCCGTAGGGTGAGGTCGAAGGCTTAAAGGCTCCGCCGCGCAGGATGACCGCTCCGGCCTCGCGTACCGCCCGCGCCGTTGTCATCAGCTGCTTTTCGCTTTCGACGGTACACGGCCCCGCCATCATGACGACGCTCTGACTCCCGATGCCAACGATGCCTCCCGCGACACAGGCGGCGGCAACCTCCACAATGGTATTTTCTGGATGAAACTCCTTGCTAGCGAGTTTGTAGGGCTTGGTGACGCGCAGCACGCTCTCGACGCATGGCAAGGACTCCAGCGCCTCGCCAATGCCTGGATTGATGCCGCCAATGCTTCCGGGCGCACCCGTGGGGCCAACCGCGCCAAGCACACCGATAATGGTGCGCTCGACACCTCGTGAAGGATGGCCACTCAGGCCATGGTTGGTAAGAAATGATAGCACATGGTCGATATCTTCGTCTTTACAATGCGATTTCATCACGACGATCATGAATCTGGCTCCTTCTGTGTCAAAATGGTCTCGCTGGTTCCTCATTGACAGCATCTGGCACATCGTGACGCCCTCGTCATGACCGCCTGTGGTATCGATTTGGGAATGCACAGGTGCTTTGCTCATCCCAGAGCAAGCAGCTATGCCTCAGCGCCGAATTCAGGGCGCAAACTGACTGCTTCACGCAG
>DASTKE010000507.1:0-5129 GCA_035716105.1 Ktedonobacteraceae bacterium
GCAACGCCCATTTTCAGGAATGTAACGCTTGCGCAGCTTTCCTATTTTCTTACCCCTGTAAATGCAGGGTGATTTTGCCCTGCCCGGCTCTGGCGTGCTCGGTGAGCGTGCGGCTGCCGACGTGGACGACGATATCGTACTGGTTGCGGGTGGGACGGTAGTTAGCGAAGAACTCCTCGATCTCTACGACGGTCGTGTCTCCGGTGACGCGGCAGGTGATGGTGGTTTCGGCGTAGGTGCCGTTCTGGTAAGCCAGCGAGCTGCCATCGTCTTCGTAGAGAGTGTAGCTGGCCAGCCCGTCGGTCGCCATGTAGCAGGCGATAGTCAGCGGGTCGGTCGGCTTCTCGCCCGTGTACTGCATGAGCGGACCTGTGACCAGGATGCTGTTATCGCGCACAAGCAGGGGCCAACGCTCCAGGGGTGCCTCAATCTCTGTCCAGCCACCGCCGGGATATTCCTGGTTGTCCCAGTAGCTGTACCAGAGGCCGGGTGGCAGATAGACATTGCGTTTCGTCGCACCCTGTTCAGAGATGGGGGCCGAGAGCAGGACTTCGCCCACCAGAAACTCGGTCTCTACATCGAGGGCTTCCGCTTCCTGTGGGAAGTGGTAATAGAGCGGGCGCATAATCGGCGCGCCGCTGAGGTTGGCTTCGCGGAAAAGCGTGTAGAGGTAGGGCAGGAAGCGATAGCGTGTCTCGATGGCCTGGCGATAGGCGCTCTCGTAGGGTTCGCCGAAGGCCCAGGGTTCCTGGTCGGGGTTTTCCAGCGAGTTGTGGTTGCGACAGAACGGGAAGAAAGCACCAAGTTGCGCGAAACGCACCAGCAACTCACCGTCGCTCTTATCCCAGAAGCCGCCGATATCCGCGCCAATGAAGGGGATGCCGCTCATGCCGAGGTTCAGGCACATAGGTATCGCCATCTGGATATGCTCCCATTTGCTATCATTGTCGCCCGTCCAGATGGCGGCGTAGCGCTGCGTCCCCGCCGTGCCAGAGCGCGTCAGCACGAATGGGCGCGTATCTGGGCGTAGACGCAGTAGCCCTTCATGGGTAGAGCGCGCCATCTCCATGCCATAAGCATTGTGGAAGAATTCATGCAGTACGGGAGGGCCATCCGGGCCGGTCGGGTCATCGCCGCCCGCACGATGCAGCACCTCCAGGCTCATTGTGGTGCCGTGGACAGGTGCCTCTTCCTGCACCATCATATTGGTCATGGAAGGCTCGTTCATATCGTTCCAGATGCCATCCACGCCCGCATCGAGCAGGATGTGATAGAGGTTGCCCCACCATTCGCGCACGTGGCTTTGAGAATAATCGGGAAAAACGCACGCGCCGGGCCAGACGTTGCCCTGGAATAGTTCACCGTTCTGGTAGCGGCAGAAGGCATCGTTCTTCAAGCCTTCCTGATAAACAAAGTAGTTTTCATCGATTTTGGTGCCAGGATCGAGAATAGTCACCATGTGTAAACCCTGCGTGTGCAGGTCTTGCGTCATCTTTTTGGGGTCAGGGTAACGCTCAGGGTCCCAGGTGAAGTTGCGATAGCCATTCATATAGTCAATATCGAGCCAGATGGCGTCGCAGGGGTGATGATTGGCGCGTATTTTCGTGGCCACCTCTGCCACACGTTCCTGCGTGCGATAGCCCCAGCGACATTGCTGGTAGCCAATTGACCAGCGCGGCGGCATTGGCATGTGGCCAGTGAGTTCGGTATATTGGCGCATCACGTCCGCCGGGGTTGGGCCAACCAGGAAATAGACCACGAGGCTATCTCCCTGCACCGTCATGCTGGCAAACGCTTCGTTGGTTCTGCCCATATCCATCTCAACCAGCCCGACCGAGTCGACCAGCACGCCATAGCAGCGACCGCTTGAGAGCTGGTAGCCGATGTAGAAGGGAATGGAGGCGTACATGGTCACGGTCTCGGCTGTATGATGTTGGGGTGGATCGACGTTCCAGATGGGGAACGCCTGGCCGCGCTTGTCCATGCTGCCGGTGCGCTCGCCCAGGCCAAAGATGCGCTCCTCGGTTGCCAGTCGGCGTGACAAGCTCAGGGCTGTGGAGGTGTAGGAAAAGCCGTGCAGATATGGCTCCAGCGTGGCGATGGCCTGCTTTCCATCTCCAAATTGTGGCCAGGACTCGTCGCCTTTCGCCACCATCCACGAGTGATAGGGCAGCGTTCCCTTCTCGCCACTGGCAAGCTGGTAGCGTACATTCTCGAAATGCTGCCCGCGCAGGAGCCGCACGCGCAGTACCTCTGTCCCCAGTACAGCTCCCGCCAGCAGGCAGGGTGTGGCACCATCATCTCCCACGCGCCAGACATGTTCGCGTCCAACGCTTTGTTGATGCTGTAGTTGTGTGACCTCAATAAACACGCTTAAAACCCTTCTTTCTGTGTGAGCATTGCCACATGTATTTTTCTTAACCATGGAAGGTTATATCTCAATACTATCTTAACGTGTTATTAACCGGGAAAGTACCCCCTATAAACTACTATTCTCGTGGGGGATAAAAGTGATACATGGGGGAAGTCCTGGGGGGGACGCCTCGATGATTCAGCACATGGGTCTTTAATCTGGGGGAAAACAGGAGGGGCGAGCCGAAATATTGGCTCGCCTCTCCTGTTTCAAAACAGTTCTTCTGAAAAGATAGCTATGACTACTTTACTCCAGGAAATATGACAGCAGATGTCATATTTCCTCGTTTTTGGGCCTTTATCTCGCCTTTTCTGGTTTTCTCACCCAGATTTCCAGGACCATTATAATTCTCAGCGGCCCCTGCTGTCACGAGCCGATCTCAACTCACTCTGTCTTTCCTGCTGTTGCACCAGCTCGAATCGGGCCCGGGCTAAGCGATTCCAAGCCTCTTGATTTTTGACAGGCTTGCCCTGGAGAAGCCGATAGACCTCCAACAGATGTAAGCCCGCACGCTCAGCCAATGCTTTTGCGGCGTGATAATCGATATGAATAGGGTCTCGCATTATTCCCTCCTGGCTTACTATTACGAACACCGGCACTGTATTCACATCAGCTTCAATTCAGCAGTCTGTGTGAGGCTCTCTTAGTTGGGCCATAATCAGCCTTGATAGGCCACCAAACTCTGCTATGCACGACACACTCAAGCGTGAAGACCTCGACTGCACGGCATCTTCCATCTAACGAGTTGAGCTTGAGAGCACCGAGCGCAAATCAGTATCACTGCTCCCGTTTGTTCCAGGGAATTCAGAACACTATCTAGCGACTCCTCCGGCACATAGAGGCGCATCCCACAGATCATACAATCCAGTTCCATATCAACCAGTCCGTCGGAGTGTGCTGGCTGCACCTTCTGGATGCTGTTCTTCAAGTGATGCTTCGGCTTCGTCAAAACGTTCTTCCTCTCGTTGGCCAGAGTCATCGGTGTCGTGAGTTGTGTTGGCGTCGGGTAATGTGAAAACAAAACAGCTTCCCTCACCATCTATGCCAGTGCTCTCCACCCAGATCGAGCCGCCCATAGACTCGATCAACTGCTTGCAGATCGCAAGGCCTAGCCCCCTCCCCGGCTGGCTCTTTGTCGCCGCGGTTGGCAAGCGCACAAAGCGCTGGAACAGCTGGGATTGAAGTTCTGGCGGGATACCAGGTCCTTGATCGCAGAAACGCATGCAGATCATATCCCCCCGTCCATGCACGCGTTCCGCCGCATGGATAGACGCGGCACTCATCCGAATGGGCGTCTGTATCGGCGTATATTTACAAGCGTTGGTCAGCAAGTTGCGCATTACCTGCCGTATGAAGTACTTATCTGCATACACGTGCAGATCCCCTGGAATCCCCAGCTCAATCTGACGCTCTTGCAGGAGGCACGGCTCAAAGTGAGCCAGCACGTATTTGCACTTCGTGGCGCAGTGCAACCCTGCGTAGGTGAGGCGACGGTGTTGCTGAGCTTTGGGCGGTCTCCAACGCCGTTTCCGTCAAACTCAAAAGTTCTTCGCACCCGCTTTGCGCCAGGGCGAGAAAGCGGGACCGGGTTGCTACATCGCTGTGGTTTCCAGTCAGTTCCAGCAGTTCCAGGAAGCCCATAATTTGGGTAATTGGCGTGCGCACCTCATGGCGCAGGTTTTGCAGTGCCTGTTCTCGCTGCATGTTCAGCGTGCATTCATGCTGATAGAGCCGTTCGGCGTTTTCTCTGGTCTGCTGCGACTCCAGGAGCATAGCGGTTAGATAGCGCAACGTTCCCACTGCCAGGCAGATGACCAGTCCTGATAGCATACCGATCAGAGGAAAGAAGAACCAGCTCGAAGACCAGAGCGTACCACCAAAGGCCAGTCTGTAGCTCGCCACCAGGATCACAATGAGACCTGCGAAGCAGCACAACCCTGCACGCCATCCAAAAAGCCAGGCAGAGAGTACAATCGGCAGTATCAGTACTCCCTCCAATGAGGGTGTCGGAAATGCCAGTTTATAGAGGCCCAGGCTTCCGATGAGTACACCACCAAGCAGTCCCAATCGGATCCAGGTCGGCAGACGCAGCAGCCACAATGAGAGCGCTAGACCCGCGTTCATAGGCTCTCCTTTCCCCAGTTTAACCTGCTCCTGAACTGGAAAGGGGATCTTCACGATATTTCCCCCTTTGGTAGATATGCGGATAGTATTTCTGCAGCCAGAGTTCGACGTATCCAACACGTACAGTCCGCAAAGCTATACCTGCCACCATGCCCTCCAGCCGCATGAGCGATTGCTGCGTCTCCCATTCCTCACGGCACTGTATCTCCATTTCGAGAAAGTCTCCCAGCTCTTTCACCCGGTCTATGGACACAATGGCATCTTCCAATGCATACTGCATCCGGTAGTTCTCTATACGAGCCATTTCACACAGTCTATTACGAGCAATCGCCTCATGGACCGTCTTTGCATATCTCCACCCTGGCAGAAAGCGGGAGAACAGGGCATTCATCTGCCGCGCCGGTTCCGGTTCCGGCACCAGCGAAAACGTATACTCCGTACAGTGTGTATGAGCTAGCTCGGCTTGCTCATTAAATTTGAATTCCAGACGTGCCTTATTTCTCATGCGCACAAAGACAGCCTGGTTGAGCAAGTTGAAGTCTGCCGTATCGTAATAGCGGTCTAAGTTCCACACCTGACGCATGAACTGCGT
>DASTKE010000508.1:0-6997 GCA_035716105.1 Ktedonobacteraceae bacterium
ATATTCGTCACATCTCGCGTGACCAGTGGGCACAGACTCCGGTCGGCATGACGATGATCCCACTTGAGCGCTTGCACGCCATCTCACCTACGCAGAGCTTGAACGAGGTTTTGCCCATCATGACGAGTAACGATGTCAACCAGCTACCCGTTGTGCAAGATGGACGAGTCATCGGCGTCCTGAGCCGGGACGCGATCATGCGCTTCATCGAGGTGCGCCGTGGCCTCGGCCTGCATACCACCTCGCCCAATGGCCCGCAAGATCAGAACCAGAGAGCGGCCTGAGTAGTGTAACAGAGAGAAAGACCAACAGGCATCATCTAGCGCCGGCGCTGGTATGATGCCTGCCGGGCTTTCTCTCTTACACTGTTAAAACCACTTTGCCGGTGGTCTCGCGGTTTGCGATGGAGTGATGGGCGTCCGCGACCTGTTCCAGGGGGTAGGTTTTGCCGACAATCACTTTGAGTTGTCCACTGGCGATATACTGGACGAGCTGTCCTACCGCCTGGGCGACCTTTTCTGGCCGTTGGCTCATCCATGCCGTGAGCCAGTAGCCGGTGATCGTCTGATTCTTGTACATCAATTGGATGCCGGAGAACTGGGCGATCTGGCTGCTGGCTGCTCCGTAGACGACCATACGCCCGAAGGGAGCCAGGCATTGCAGGCTCTGCTCAGCGATGCTGCCGCCGACCATTTCGAGGATGATATCGGCTCCCCTGCCGTTTGTGGCCTGCTTCACCTGCTCTGCCCAGTCCGGTTGTGTATAATTGATGGCGGCATCGGCCCCGAGCTGGCGCACGAGGTCGAGCTTGCTTTCGCTGCTGGCCGTGCCAATGACGGTACCCGCCTCCTGTAATTTCGCGATCTGCACGGCCAGCGTTCCCACGCCGCCAGCCGCCGCGTGTACCAGCACGCTCTCGCCTTGTTGCAGATGTCCCGCGTCTTTCAGAAGTTGGTAGGCGGTAATGCCCTGTACCGGGAAGGCAGCGGCCTGGACAAAATCAAGTTCAGGCGGAATGGGAATTACGGAGTTGGCGTTCGCTAAGGCATATTCGGCGTAGGCACCCTCTACGAATGCGACGACGCGAGTACCCACAGGCGGGTTTGTGACGCCCGCTCCCAGGCTCTCGACGGTTCCAGCAGCCTCAAAGCCGAGCGTTGTGGGGATAGGTGTACGGGTAAGATAGGTTCCCTGCCGCTGCGCCAGGTCAGCAAAATTAATGCCAACGGCGGCGATTTTGACCAGTACCTGCCCCTCCTTTGGCGTTGGCTGCTCGATATCTTCCAGTTGCATCACCTCCGGGCCACCCGTCTCGTTGATACGAATCGCTTTCATCGGTTGTCCTTTCACGTGTTTTGAGCAATCAAAATGTTAAATATTGCTTCCCATTGTAACATCTATAAAGAGGTCTTGTTTTGTGCATCTTGAAGGGTAGCTTACTACGTATAAAAATTAGAGACTGGTATCCTATATTGGTCAGGCTAGAACGTAATGATAGTGTGAGCTAGATCACGTAACTGATTGCCTGCTTTGTTCGTTTACAGGTATGAGTTTTTGTTACGCGATGGCATCGGTTGAAACGGTTTGGTATAGTAGAGGATATAAGACGAAAGTACTGCAATTACCCTTGAAGTATTACCAGTGAGAGGACTTCGCGCTACACTACTATTCGAGAGTGTCCATACAGATCACGCCTGTTTTTTTGACTATTGATTCTTTTTCCGGCCTTTTTCCTGCACTTTTATCGCAGGGCATACAAAGAAGGATTCTCCCGGTAGGGGACAGGGTTCGGTTCTATCACTGGAGATGGTTACGAGGAAATACCCTCAAGGCCACGCCTGCCCGCTGAGCTACCAGTTGTGATGGGGGAATGTGATGCTGTAAAAAAACAAGAGCGATGCTCTACTAGCCGGTACACCGTCTATCGTAGCCGGTACAGGGCATAGCTCGGCGCGACCTTTCAGGCGAGGTGAACACATGGACGACAAGGGTGGTCGTCGGCGAAAGCTGGCGGTACGTCGGGGAAAACAGAAACATGTAAAGGACTATCAAAAATCCGTTACGAAATTTTTAACTACGAATAAACACGCCATTTTCACGGGAGTGCTTTTAACGGGACTGGTTGTGCTGCTCTTCGGGATGTTCAGCCTGTTTCCGGCTCCAGCATCCAGTACACCGCCGAGCGGCGTTACCGTGATTAACTACAGCGCATTTGTGCAGCAGGTGAAAGACGGCAACGTGCTAGCCGTCAGAATTCAAGGACAAGACATCAACGGATTATTGTCGAGTCCCTATAATTCTGGGCAGGCAACTGTTACCGCGACACCAACGGCCCTCTCACAGGAGGCTGTCAACCAGCGCTCAAAGGATTTTCTGGCTTGGAGCCACTACCTGGCTGCTGGCTATCCAAGCTGGCCCAGTCAGACAACGGCACAGCCCGTTGATCCGGCACGTTCCATCTATACCAGCTTACCAACTCAAGGTGATGCAGGTCTCATGCCTTTGTTGTTGAGCCAGCATATCACTGTGACCAGTGTGCCGGTTGCCCAGACCCCCGCCTGGCTGGGAATGCTCTGGAGATTCATTCCCATTGTCTTCTTGCTGCTGGTACTGGCCCTTATTCTGGCTCCTCGCAACGCAAACCGTTCATCTCGCGGGCCAGATGATCGTATGAAACAGATGTCAAAGAGCAAGGTGCGCCGCTATGAGCGCCCGCAGGAGAAGGTAGAGAGCCGTTCTCGCAATGAGAAGGCGACGGCACCGCTTGCGACTGCCCAGACAGCCTCTACGTTCACCAGCCTTCAGCCGCCTGTCACCTTCGCGGACGTGGCCGGTATCGACGAAGTGCGTATCGAATTGGAAGAGATCGTGCAGTTTTTGCGCGCCCCGCAGCATTACGAGCGCCTGGGAGCGCGTATTCCGCGTGGTGCGCTGCTGGTTGGCCCGCCCGGAACCGGCAAGACGCTGATGGCGAGGGCCGTGGCCGGCGAGGCCGGCGTGCCGTTCTTCAGCATCAGCGCGTCTGAATTCGTCGAAATGTTTGTTGGCGTTGGTGCCAGCCGCGTGCGTGACCTCTTTACGCAGGCGCGACAGGCTGCTCCCTGCGTCATTTTCATCGATGAGTTGGACGCTGTTGGACGCAAGCGCTCCATGCGCATGTCCGGTAATGATGAGCGCGACCAGACGCTCAACCAGTTGCTGGTTGAAATGGATGGCTTCAATGATCACAAAGCCGTGGTCGTGCTGGCCGCTACCAACCGCGTTGATATTCTGGATAAAGCCTTACTGCGCCCCGGTCGCTTCGATCGCCACGTGACCGTCTCTTACCCCGACCGGGCCGGACGCGCGGCTATTCTGAAGGTGCATACGCGCCGAACGCCCTTGCACGAAGATGTTTCGTTGGAGCGCCTCGCACGCATGACAACCGGCATGAGCGGTGCAGACCTCGCCAACCTCGTCAACGAGGCCGCTCTGCTGGCTGCACGCCGTAACCACGACAAACTCACACACGATTGTTTTGAGCAAGCCCTGGCACGAGTGCAGCTCGGTGCTTTGCGCCCACTAGTGATGAGCGAGCAGGATCGCCGCGTCATCGCTTTCCACGAAGGCGGACACGCGCTCGTCGCCTATCACCTGCCCGAAGCAGACTCCGTCAATGCAGTTACCATCCTGCCTCGCGGTCAGAGCCTGGGTGTGACACAGTTTATCGCGGAAGAAGATCGATACAACTACAGCCGCGAATTCTTGATGTCGCGTATCGCCGTTGGCCTGGGTGGTCGCATGGCCGAAGAACTCACCTTCGGGCCGGAGCGTATCACGACCGGCGCGGAGAACGACCTGCAGGTCGTGACCGACCTGGCGCGGCGCATGGTCACACACTGGGGCATGAGCGAGCAGGTTGGCGTGATCTTCGCCGACTACAAGGCCGGAGCCGATGGCGCGGGCCTCAACATGCGCCGCGTCGATCTCGACCCTGAGCTGCCTCGCGCCCGCTCCCTGGTGGTTGACGCCAACGGCCAACTGCGTCTCAATGGGAATGAACTTCCTGCGCGCCGCACCTACGCCATGAGCATGAGCGCACCCGCCAGTGGTGGCAGCAGCGCGTCGCTCGCCGCCCTGATCGACACGGAAGTGCAGCGTATCCTCAACGATGGCCGCGAAATAGCTCGTCGCATCCTGACAGAACACGCCGACCAACTGCAAAAGCTGTCCGACTCCCTCATGGAGCACGAACACCTCAACCGGAGTGAATTTGAAGGGTTGTTTCAAGAATAAGTAGCTGAAAAGAACAAAAAGGCGAACCCACGAGGAACTTTCTACAGGGTTCGCCTTTTTAGTTGTGTTATACTACCTATCAAAGAAGATCATTTTGCCGAACAAGGCTAGCCGCAGGTCGGAGACGAGACGATGCAGGTTGATGTGCGTGATTACTGGTCGATCTGGAGAGAGTTCGTATTGCATGGAGTGATGCCGGAGAACATCCTTCCCCCGGCTCTGCTGCAATCATGGCGTCGCTGCGTGGCGGCTGGGCTTGACCCCTATGGTGAAGTTGGCAGCGATCCCCTTGCTCAATCTTCATCATTGGTATCTGCGACTTCCCAGAGGCTGTTGCCTGTTGTGCGACCGGTGATGGAGGATCTGCACCAGTTCATCGAGGGATCATCCTGTGTCATTGTCTTCGCTGATGCTCAGTTGTCTCTTGTAGATCATTTTGGCGACCGGCATATGCAGGAAGAACTGGCGCAAATTGGGCTGACTATTGGCTCTTCCTGGCGTGAGGAGCGCATGGGTGCGAATGCCCTGGCGCTCGCCGTGCAGGAATCCTTTCCCATCCAACTCGATGGAGCGATGCATTATCGCGCTGCCTTGCACCCTCTGTATACCTCAGCCGCGCCTATCCATGACCTGCTGGGAGATACAGTGGGAGTACTTGGCGTCATTGGTCATCATGAAAACTGCCATCCCCATACACTTGGCATGATGACGGCGGCAGCCCAGGCCATCAGCACCCAGTTACAGATGCAGGTATGGCTGGGTCAGGCCAACGATCTGCTGGCTGAACTGAAGACGATTTTACAGGCCCTCCCCGAAGGCATTCTCCTGCTGCGACGTGATGGGGTGATCTCGCAAATGAATGCCCCTGCTGGTACAATGCTGGGATTGCTTCCCGCGAAGGTGATGGGCAGACGGCTCAGTGATGTGCTTCCTTTGCCCACAATGCTCTCCCAGGCCTTTACTTACCAGCAGCAGCTTTCAGACGAGGAAATTGTCTTTGATACTGTACATGGGCGCGTCACCTGCCTGTGTTCGCTCAAATCGCTCTCAAGCTCGCGGCCAGAAACTGGCCTTGAGTCTATCGTCAATTCCTCTGGTCTTGACATCGCGGAGCCTGTGATTGCCGATGGCTTTGTGCTCATTTTGCGCAGTATCGAGCGCGTACAAAAGCTTGTCAATCGCGTCGTTGGCACTCGCGCTCGTCTGACCTTCTCTCATGTCGTGGGGGAAAGCCCTGGCTTGCGAGAGGCAGTGCGCCTGGCCCGGTTGGCCGCGAACAGCAACTCTACTGTCCTGCTGCGTGGCGAGACCGGAACGGGCAAGGAAATCTTCGCGCAGAGTATCCACAATAGCAGCGCTCGCGCTGATGGTCCCTTTGTCGCTATCAATTGTGCGGCCATTCCACGCGAGCTGATCAATACTGAGCTGTTTGGCTACGAGGGTGGCTCCTTCACCGGCGCGGACCGCCAGGGACGTTCGGGAAAGTTTGAGCAGGCACATCGAGGAACGCTGTTTCTCGACGAGATCGGAGATATGCCCCTTGACCTGCAGAGCGCGCTCCTGCGGGCTATCGAAACGCGCACCGTTGTCCGCGTGGGTGGCCACCGCGTTATCTCAGTGGATGTGCGCATTATCGCCGCTACCCACAAAGACCTGCAAGAAGAAGTTCGTCGTGGCACGTTCCGTTCCGACCTCTTCTACCGTTTGAATGTCTTGACCATTCATATCCCCGCATTGCGCGACCGAGCTGAAGACCTGCCACTCCTGGTGCAGCATTTCCTGCAACGACAGAGCCGCACGCTGGGACGAGCGCTGACGATCACACCTGATGCTCTGGACGTGATGCATCGCTACACGTGGCCGGGCAATATCCGCGAACTTGAGAACACATTGGAGCGTGTTACCTACCTTACACCCAAATCGTCCATTTCCCATGAAGACCTGCCTGTTGAGCTACAACGCCTGGGCGAAGCCGTCGAGTCTTCCAACGAGGGAGCATCACCGCCAATCCTTGTACCTGCCGAACTTCAGGGGGTGATACCTGCGAATGGAGAGCCGCTCAAAGCTTTGAAGGAGCAAAGTACTGGTGCGGAGGCGCAGGCAATTATGGAGGCGCTTCAGGCCAGTAAAGGACAGTTCAGCCGGGCTGCGGCGCTGCTCGGCATCAGTCGCACTACCCTCTGGCGCAAGATGACAAAATACGGCTTATCCGAAGCATCCCAGTAATGTTTCATACCTGAAACGTCACCTGTTTAGCTGTTTCATAGTTGCAACGATATCGTTGCAACTATGAAACAGTGTATCTAGCATACCTTTATCTTTCCGCTTGCATCAACTCACATATGTTCTCCCCTTTCTTTACTGAAGAAATACCTTCCCGCTCTTCCTGGGCTGGCTCAGCTATGTCCTGCTCTCATAACTGTTCCTCCTGGCCTCACTTTGGCATGAATCTTGCACTGGTAATAAGCAGGATAGAGTAGCTTGTAAGTAGCCCCATCTAGCAATGAAAGGAGGTGTGATAGGATATCGTCTTTCCCCTGTTGGAAAGAGATTGCATGGTGTCACGGAACAGCCTGTGATGCCGCAGTACCGGGTTGTCTGACTTTGTGTGTCGATTATTACCTGCTTGAAAGGAGGATGTCTACCAGCTCTGGTGGACGGCTCATATATGGACAGGACTCCAACACTGACTCAGAAGTTTGTTGCTGAGTTGCTCGGAACC
>DASTKE010000509.1:0-3729 GCA_035716105.1 Ktedonobacteraceae bacterium
GCGCTTTTGCCTGCCGGTATTTTTGATTGATGATCTGATAGGCGTCTCCGCCTGCGACGAAGATAGCCATCAGGAAAAGCAGAAATGCTATCAATCCAATAAAACCGGTTTCCGCGGCGATATTGATGTAATAATCATGCGCGTGTCCCAGCGAGTTTACGAAGATCGTGATGTAGTACTGGGGATATGCATTGGGATAGTTGCCGATGCCCACGCCCAGGAAGGGGTGGTCGATAAACATATGTACACCGGCGATCCAGTGGGCCAGCCGCTCCGCCGTGGAGTAATCGGCAGCGCTGGGGTTCGTAAAAGAAATCTGATTGAGGCCGAGCAGGTTCTGGACAGGCTGCAACACAGAACTCGGTAGCCAGCCGGTGAGAAAGAAGACGGTGACGCCCAGCAGGGCAATCACTCCCAGGCTGGCGATGGGGCGCAGGCGCGGCATACCAACAATTACGATGAAGAGCAGCGCCGCCGCCAGGGCAATTTCCCCACCGCGTGATTTTGTGAGCAGTTCCGCTCCCAGCAGCAGCGCGGTCGCCAATCCCGCCAGCGTGCGCGTGATCCAGTCGCGACCAAGCAGCAGCAGAGCTATCGTGATACTGAGTGGGATATTGATATATCCCGCGAAGGGATTAGGCTGTCCGAAGGTGCCGTAGACGCGCAAACTGGCGTCACGAATGAATGCTTCAGGCCCCAGGTTGAAAAAATACTGGACGTAGCCGTAAAACGCCTGGGTGATGCCCGCCAGGCAGACCAGCACGATGATCGTCCAGAGTTGTCGTCGCGTGCAAATATATTGCGATCCGATCAGAATCAGCACCAGAAATTCAGCCCATTTGCTGATCTCTTTCAGGCTTGCACTGACACTGATGGCTCCTATCGTGGAGAGAATCATCACGCAGAGGAGGCCGACGATGGCGAGGGTAAGAAAGCGTGGAACGTACAGCCGGGTGTGATCGCGTGGCCCCGGTATGGCTTGCATTCGCGTAGGATACAGCGAGTAGCTTAACAGCCAGCCAGCAGCCAGAAAGGCGACCAGCACGTCCGCGCTGTTGAGATTCAGTCCGGCGAGAGTGATGGCGTCCAGCGACCCCCAGGGGACGGCAAACGGCATCAGGTAGAGCGCAACTCGCGGACGCAAGATGCACAACACCAGCACGAGCAGGTAGAGCGGCAAGCGAATATTCCAGGGATCAGGCAGGGCGATGAGCATGAAAAGAGCCAGCAAGGCTCCGATCAAACCAGTCAGATTTGATAGAGAAACTCGCGAACGCAGGGTGCTCAGCATAGTGTCAAACCATGAGTCGTCGCGGACGCTGTTCCATCCGCTCACGCCGGGCATATGCATAGCTTTGTATTTCTATACGAGGTTGGATGAACCTCGAAACTATTTATGAGATGGTTGATAGCGTGTTCTGATTGCTGAACCAGGCAATAGTGCGGCGCAGACCCTCTTCCATAGAAACCTTCAGTTCCCAGCCGAGCAGCTGCTGCGCCTTTGAAATATCAGGTCGGCGGCGTTCAGGGTCATCAACTCGGCTGTCCTCAAAGATAATATCCGAGGAAGCGTTACAGAGTTTGATGATGGTATGGGCGAACTCAAGCACAGTATGCTCTTCCGGGTTGCCCAGATTGAAGACCTCGCCCCTGGTGCCGGGCGTAAACATCGCCAGTAGCAGACCCTCCACGAGGTCACTGACATAGCAGATACTGCGCGTCTTGCTGCCATCACCGTAGATAGTCAGCGGCTCGTTTCTCAGCGCCTGTGTGATGAAATTGGGAATCATGCGCCCATCGTTGATCTGGCTATGCGGGCCATAGGTGTTGAAAATACGCACGATGCGTGCATTGAGTCCGAACTGGCGCACGTACTCCATCGTCAGCGTCTCTGACAGTCGCTTGCTCTCGTCGTAGCAGGCTCGCGGCCCAATCGGGTTGACATTGCCCCAGTAGCCCTCGTGTTGAGGGTGTACCAGGGGATCGCCGTAGATTTCGGAGGTGGAGGAGACAAGGAAGCGAGCGTGCTGTTTGCGTGCCTGTTCCAACAACTGATGCGTCCCCTGGCTGTTGACCAGAATGGTTTCAAGGGGATGTTCCATATAGCCCACCGGGCTGGCGGGGCTGGCAAGATGAAAGATCGCCTCCGCTTCAAACTCGAATGGCTGCGTGACATCGTGCTGCAAAAACGAGAAACGCGGATGATGACGAAGTGCGGCGATATTCTGCTCAGAACCGGTGAGCAGGTTATCGACACAGAAGACATGATGCCCTTCTTCCAATAAGCGGGCGCACAGGTGGGAGCCGATGAAACCCGCTCCGCCGGTAACGACTATGTTCAAAGGAAACCTCCAACTGATTGAAACATTAAAATACCATTTGCAGAATACCATAGCCTGCAATAGGAAAGGAACAATATTCTGTATGGATGAGATGATATGTTCTCACGGCCTGTTCCATTGTATTTCTGACAAACTCTCTTTGTAACAATGTAATCAGTATATGCTCCTACTTGCCAGATACTCCACTTTGTTATACTTTATTGGCTAGACGATTCGGGTGCTCACAGGTAACGAAATAGGACACCTGTGCCGAGATGAGCTACACATCTCACCCGTACTCTGTTTTCTTAATTATAAGGAGTAGCCAATGGCGCTCATTCTCTCGCGAGCCGACGTACAACGTTGCCTGACTATGCCGGATGCTATTGATGCCATGCGGATTGCCTTCGGGGCGTTGCATACCGGACAGGCGCAGATGCCGCAGCGCCTGGCGGTCAAGCTGCCGGAGCAGGGAACGGCACTGCTGATGCCCTCGCTATTACAAACGACGCAAAACCAGGCTTTTAGCCTCAAAGTAATCACGGTCATGCCGCGCAATCAGCTTCGTGGCTTGCCCAGCCTGTACGCCTCCGTGCTTTTATTGGACGCCGAAACGGGCAAGACGCTGGCTATTGTAGAGGGTGGCTGGCTGACTGCCATGCGTACCGGTGCCGTCTCCGGCCTCGCCACCGAACTGTTAGCGCGCCGTGATGCGAACGTGCTGGCCCTCTTTGGTGCGGGTGCGCAAGCACCAACGCAACTGCTCGCCATTCAAACGGTACGTCCTCTCCAAGATGTGCGCGTCGTCAATCGTAATGACGACCATTACCGGCAATTTGTTGCAACTGTCCAATCCTTGCTCGGCTCCGCTTGCCCGCCCATACGCCGCGCCGCTTCTGCCAGCGAGGCTTTGCGGGGAGCCTCGCTCATCGCTTGCGCCACGACAGCCACTGCTCCCCTGTTCTCCTGGCGCGACATTGAGCCGGGAACACACATCAACGCCGTTGGAGCATTTACGCCGGAGATGTGCGAGGTCGACCCGGAGACGGTTTCCCATGCGCGTATTGTAGTTGATCAGCGCGAGGCGGCGCTGGTCGAAGCTGGCGATTTGTTGCAGCCACTCGCGGCAGGACGTATTTCCGCTCCAGAAACATGGAGCGAACTGGCCGAACTGGTCGCGGGTACGCAGCCCGGACGCCAATCCGAGCGCGAGGTGACGCTCTTCAAATCGGTTGGTCTTGCCATTCAAGACCTCGCCGTAGCCTCCCAGGTCTACACGAAGGCTCGCGAACTGGGCGTGGGCGTCGAGGTCGATGTATAGATTGTAAAAAAGGGCGGAACTTGCCCCGTCCTTACGAACAGTGAAACGAGGTTCGTAGGGGCGATGCCTTGTGCTCGCCCGTGGGGC
>DASTKE010000510.1:0-2674 GCA_035716105.1 Ktedonobacteraceae bacterium
GCATCTAGCATATTTTATTTTGTAGTCGGTCTTCATACAAAGACCTGGAAATCGGAGGATGTTATGCGTATTCCCACAGGCTATGGCCGCGCTCCATCTGGCGGAGGATTTGAAACAGTTGCCTGGTATTTCATGCGTATCTCGGCCATCGGGCTGATCTTTCTTGTTATCATTCACTTACTGCTCAATCACGTCACTCATGATGTTTCCTGCACCAGTTACCAGTTGGTTGCGCTGCGCTACGCCAATCCCTACTGGCGCGTCTATGACTGGTTGTTGCTGACTCTCGCGCTCTTACACGGCATGAATGGTCTGCGTGTGGTTGTCGAAGATTACGTCCATAGCCGTGCGTGGCAGGTACGCATCGTCTCACTGCTGGCACTCATCACGCTCGTACTCTTCATGGTAGGAACGGTGACACTCATCACCTTTCATCCAGTCGCTGGTAGCCTTGGTCCTAACTGCCTGAAATAAAGCGTTGCCATCCTATCTCTGGATGAGTCATCTGCAAGTGATACAATAGAGTATCTCACTTTTTCGAGAGTGATGGAAATTCTAATATTTTTTTAGTAGATTGTGAGGAAAACTGTAGTGGATGTAGCTGTAAAGAAGCAGGCATTACGAACGTTTACCTATGGGCTATACGCCGTCAGTTGTGCGGATGAGGGCGAGGTGAACGCTTTTACCGCGAACTGGCTGACACAGGTCTCTTTTGAGCCGCCGCTGCTGGCTATCTCGGTTGAGAATGACTCAAAGTCGCTGCCCATGATTCTCCGCAGCCGGAAATGTACTGTCAATGTCTTGAAAAGCGGTGATCGAGAGCTGGCGGGAAAGCTGGGCAAATCGGCCCTGAAGTCTCCCGAAAAGCTGGCCGGAATCGATTATAAGATGGGTGAAAATGGCTGCCCCATTCTACGCGACGCCCTGGCCTGGGTGGCTTGCGAGGTGCGTCACACGGCACCCGCGGGTGACTCCACGCTTGTCGTGGTTGAGGTTGTCGATACGGGTTTGCTCGGCGAAGGCACACCGCTGACAATGGCAGAGGCGGGATTTCGTCACGCTGGTTAGCTCTTGAGATGAGGTCGGGTCAACATATGTTTCGTCGGAAAAATGCGCGCCGCAATCAGCAAATGGCTTCGTCCGGTCAACGAGACGGGTCTCATACACGTCAGTCAGAGATTGTGCCATCCATGCAGTTTCCAGTGGCAACCGAATATGATCTGGAAATACTGCAACCACAGGTGCTTTCTGAATTACAGACCATTGTGGGGTCGGAGAATGTGTTGAGCGAAGAGGCCGATCTGATTGCGTACTCGATTGATGGCACCTGGATAGAGCGTCGCCCACTGGCGGTGGTGCTGCCCGCCAGCGCCGAAGAGGTCAGCGCTATTCTGCGCATCGCCAACCGCGAGCATATTGTGGTGGCCCCGCGAGGATCGGCCAGTGGGCTTTCCGGTGGCTCTGTTCCGCTGGGAGGCGGCATCGCGCTCTCTATGACGCGCATGAACCACATTCTGGAAATAGACCGCATCAACCACGTCGCGGTTGTCGAGCCGGGTGTGATTACTGCCACGTTGCAGGCAACGGTTGAGAAGCTTGGTCTGTTCTACCCGCCCGATCCTTCCAGCCTCAAAGTTTCAGCCATCGGCGGCAACGTGGCTGAGAACGCCGGGGGAGCACGTTGCCTCAAATACGGTGTCACGGCTGATTACGTGATGGGTTTGCAGGTTGTGCTTCCCACGGGTGAAATCATCCGTGTTGGAGGGCGAGTCGTCAAGAACGTGACCGGGTACAACCTGCGCCAGTTATTTACGGGAGCCGAGGGAACCCTGGGAGTAATCACTGAAGTAACGCTCAAACTCTTACCACTACCGAAGTATCGCCTGACGGCGCTCGCGGAGTTTGAGCGGTTGGATGACGCGGCTGCGACAGTTACAGCGGTCACGAGCGCGGGTATTTTACCGGCCAGCATTGAACTTATGGATCAACTGACAATCCAGTGTGTGGAAGATTTACTCCAAATCGGTCTGCCCATAGATGCCGAGGCATTGCTGCTGTTCTCCTTCGATGGCAACTACGAGCAGGTGGTGCAAGGTGAGTTGGAGGCTGCTTCGACGATCTGTACAGAACATGGAGCGCGCAAGGTGCAAACCGCCACAACTGCCGGGGAAAGCGAGCAACTGTGGCAGGCGCGGCGTTCTGTCTCGCCAGCCCTCGCGAGGCGTAAGCCCAACAAACTGGGCGAGGATATCTCCGTACCACGCAGTGCCGTTCCTCAGATAATTCGCCAGGTACGTGCTATCGCCACGAAATATGACCTGCTCATCCCTGTCTTCGGCCACGCGGGTGATGGCAATTTGCATCCCAATATTCTCTGCAATCGACGCGACGCCGGAGAAATGCAGCGGGTGCGAGCTGCCGCCGCAGAGATTTTTGCGGCAGCGGTGGCGTGTGGGGGAACGCTCTCAGGTGAGCATGGCATTGGTTTGCTGAAGAAGGAGTTCATGGAGGAAGATCTGGGCCATGACACCGTCGAGGCTATGAAGAAAATTAAGCTGGCTCTTGACCCCAACAATATCCTCAATCCCGGAAAAATCTTCCCCACTGGTCACAGTGAGTGGTGAGGCATTCCTGGTAGGCAGAACGAGCACAGAAAGGGCGCTGGACCGCAAAT
>DASTKE010000511.1:0-2219 GCA_035716105.1 Ktedonobacteraceae bacterium
TGCGTCACGCGCTGGATACACTGGACGGGCTGGAAGATATGTATAAGCGCGTGCAGTTGCAGGACAAGGGCAAGACCTTCAATACCGAACTGGTTGAGGCGCTTGAGCTTGGCTTCCTGCTGGACTGCGCCGAGGCCACGATACATGGCGCGCTGGTGCGTACCGAGAGTCGCGGCGCTCACTACCGCACTGACTATCCCAAGCGCGACGATGTCCAGTGGCTCAAGCACACGCTCGCCTACAAGGGTACGAAGGCCCACGACGTGCGCCTCGACTACAAGGATGTGGTGTTGATCGACGACCCCATTTTCAAGCCCAAAGAGCGGAAATATTAGCCGGATACGTTGCTCGTGTCCCTAATGGGAGAAAACTTATGAATGTATTGATGCGTATCAAGCGCTTCGATCCTGAGAAGGATGCGAAGCCGTACTGGGCCGAGTATCGCGTTGAAGCCGACCCCATTGATCGCCTGCTGGACGCGCTGAACACGATCAAATGGACGATGGATGGGTCGCTGACGTACCGGCGTTCGTGTGCGCACGGCGTGTGCGGCTCCGACGCCATGCGTATCAACGGGCGCAACCGCCTGGCCTGCAAGGTGCTGATCCGCGACGTGGGCGAGAAGGTGACAATTGAGCCGATGCTTGGCTTCCCGGTCATCAAAGACCTGGTCGTTGACCTGGAAGGCTTCTTTAACAAATACAAATCGATCAAGCCGTACCTGATTACGCATGACAACGAGCCAGGAACGGAACGCCTGCAAAGCCCGGAGCAGCGCGCCCGCTACGACGAGGGAACCAAGTGCATCCTCTGTGGGGCCTGCACCGGCTCCTGTCCGTCGGTCTGGGGCAACAGCGAATGGGTTGGCCCGGCCTCGATTGTCAATGCCCACCGCTTCATCTTCGATAGTCGCGATCAGGGTGCTGACGAGCGGCTGGCCATTCTGGGCCAGCGCAACGGCGTCTGGCGCTGTCGCACCATCTTCAACTGCACCGACGCCTGCCCTCGTGGCATCCCCGTCACCGACCTGATCGAGCAGGTCAAACGCGCCATTGTCTACAACGACCGTAATATCGAATAAACGTAGGTGCCGATTGATCGAGCGCACCGCCGATTGATCGGCTAGTCCCACTCCGCAGGCCGATCAATCGGCACCTACGTCCGTTCCGTATTATCCGTATCTGTAAAGGTGTACCTCATGACGATTGCAGGAGAGACGTGGCAGCACCGCGACATCATCACGAACGGTATTCGTATGCACTATGTTACGCAAGGTGCTAGCGATGGGCCGCTGGTGGTGCTGCTGCATGGCTTCCCGGAGTTCTGGTACTCCTGGCACAATCAGCTCCCCTTTCTGGCACGGCATGGCTACGCCGTCGTCGCGCCCGACCTGCGTGGCTACAACGACAGCGATAAGCCGCGTAAGGGCTACGATGTTGCCACGCTTATCGCTGATATCGCGGGACTGATCAGGGGTTTGGGCCGCGAGCAGGCGGTTATTGTGGGACACGACTGGGGTGGCGCACTGGCCTGGGCCTTCGCTGCACGCTATCCACGGATGACCAAGCGCCTGATTGTGCTGAACGCGCCACATCCTGCCGCGATGATGCGCGACCTGCGCACGCCGGGGCAACTGCGCAAAAGCTGGTATATCTTCTTTTTCCAGCTTCCCTGGCTGCCCGAATACGCGCTGCTGCGCAACCATGCCGAGGGTGTTGGTCGTATGTTGCGCGGGGCAGCCGTGCAGAAACAGACGTTCCCATCCGAGGTTGTGGCAAAGTATCAGGAGGCGATGAGCAAGCCGGGCGCGATGACGGCGGCGCTGAGCTATTATCGCCAGCTGTTTCGCGCTTTGCCCACCCGGTTGGGGCAGGACGCGGAGGAGACACCGCGCATTACATCGCCCACACTGCTGATCTGGGGTGTGCAGGACATCGCTCTTGGCCTCAGCCTGACACAGGGGCTTGAGCAATGGGTGGATGATATTCAGGTGAAATATGTGGCCGACAGCGGCCACTGGGTGCAGCAGGAGAAGCCAGAACTGGTCAACGCTTTCATGCTGGAGTTTCTCCAGCAGTAGTGAGAAAACGTGAGTCATCCCGAATAGGAGAGTCCAGCAGGCCACCCGCAAGGGGATGGCCCTACTATACTCGCTCAGCGAACCACCTCGGGTATAGTAGGGCCATCCCCTTGCGGGTGGCCTGCTGGAGCGGGTGGCC
>DASTKE010000512.1:0-9218 GCA_035716105.1 Ktedonobacteraceae bacterium
GCCTGGCGCTGCTGTTCGCTTCTCTGTCTCTCTTCTCCTGAACGGCTATGGCTTTTCAGACAGATCTTTTCAGAGCATATCCAGAACAAAACGCCTGTAGAAAGCATTTATTACAGTAGGAAGGTTTTTTTATTCTGAAAAAGAGGTGTTTCTATGTGGAGCAACAATAGGACAAAGAAAGCTTTAGTCATCGTAGTCTGTTTTCTCGTTGTTGCAATAGCCCTGGGTGTAAATATCATAGGCAGCCATGCAGTTGATGCAAAATCAGTTACCGCGTCTCACTCGCACTCGGCTTCCTCGACCGGCTTAGCCACAACGAATGCCGCGACATTCGCCGTAACAAGCATTGATATGTCTGTCACCCCGAGCACTACCTCGCTATGGAAATGTGGCTCTTACATTCAGGTCGTCTACAACGCGGTGTTTCATGTCGTTTCAGGCCCGAATGGAGGAACGATTGTCTTCTCCTACACCGTGAATAACGGGCGTTCCCAAACGTTTGAAAAGCTAACCATTCTCCCCGGTCAGCGTCTCTCAAACTTCACGTTTACCTGGCAGGGGAGTCTCCCAGGTGACCATACGTATCCAGGGCCGGGAGGCGTGTTAGTCACAAGCCCGAACTCCCTCGTGTCTCAGATGGTTTTGCCAGCCGGTAAGTGCAGCTAATCAGAGAAGTTGCGAGCGCTCCTGCTCAACGCATTCTCCCATAACGGGAGCCATTGGTTCCTCTCCAGGGCTACAAGCGAAAGGAGAAAGTCACAGCAAACGATGTTTGCCGCGGCTTTCTCCTTTGATATATCGTTAAAGAGGTGCTGCCTCCATTTCTCATATGTGCCGTGAGTATACCTTGACATCCTCCCCGACGCTTTCGCCAGGGGATTCCAAGCATCACTGCCTGGGCTTCCTGCTTCGCAGAAGCTTGCCTGGTTGAGTTTTCACCCTTCCAGGTCTGACAGCCTCTCCACAGGCATTGACCGTGAGCCCCACGGCAAGAATGTTGTTTGCGGCATTGATGTCGCGGTCATGGTGGACGCCACACTCAGAGCAAGTCCAGAACCGGATATCAAGCGAAAGAGAGTCAAGAAGATGTCCACAGTCAAAACAGCGTTTGGAAGAGGGGTACCACTTGTCGATCTTGACCAGGGTACGCCCGTACCATGTGGCTTTGTACTCCAACTGTCTGAGCAATTCCGCCCATCCGACATCATGGATAGCTTTTGCCAGACAGTGATTCTTGACCATGTTCTTGACTTGCAAGCTTTCAACACAGACGACTTGATTTTCGCGTATCAGTTTCGTCGAAAGCTTGTGTTGGTAATCGCGTCTGCGATCAGCAATCTTCTTGTGAATACGAGCTACCTTGAGACGAGCCTTCTCACGGTTCTTGGAACCTTTTTTCTTCCTGGCATGTCGCCGTTGTGCCCTTGCCAGTTTCTTCTCGTCTTTCGCAAAAAACTTGGGATTGCCGTAGGTATGCCCATCCGAGGTAATGACCATCGACTTGAGGCCCAAGTCCAACCCAACGTGTTTGGTGACGACGGGCAACGGCTTGAGATCTTCCTCAAGCAGGAAGGACACGAAATAACGGTTGGCTTCGTCTTTGGAGATGGTCACAGAAGAGGGCCTGCATCCTTCGGGCAAAGGACGCGACCAAACAATTTCAAGGGGATCATCCATCTTGGCAAGGGTGAGGTGCTTGCCATCCCATTTGAACGCATTAGAAGTATAGGTAGCGGATTGATCGTTTCGTTTCTTCTTGAAGGTGGGATACTCAGCCCGTCCTTCAAAGAAATGACGAAAAGCCTTGTCCAGATGACGAAGGGATTGTTGCAGGGGAACAGAAGAGACTTCATTGAGCCAGGCATACTCATCCTGCTTTTTAAGCAAGGTCAACCGTTGTGCTGTCCCTTCGTAGGAGAGACGTTCGCCGCGTTTGTAATAGGCGTCGGTCCGTTCTTGCAAGGCCCAATTATAGACGTATCGACCGCACCCAAAGGTACGAGCAAGAAGCTGTTTCTGCTCATTGCTTGGATATATTCGATACTTGTATGCTCTCTGCTGTTTCATACTTTACATGATAGCATATATCCTGTAAAGTGTCAAAGATGCAAGATACCCCGATGCCCAAGCCCCACAAAAGGAACGGCCCTCATATCCCCGTGTCTGAAGCCAGGGGTTTTACGGGTCGGCTGATAACCGTTCGTCTCCTTCAATGCTCAAGAGAAGCCAATCTTTTGTGGTACAATAACGGGGACACATCTTTTTCATCTACCCCCATTATCCAGGAATAGAGCATTATGAGTTGCATTGGAACCGCCGGGCATATCGATCATGGGAAGTCGACGCTGGTGAAGGTGCTGACGGGTATTGACCCGGACCGGCTGGCCGAGGAGAAGGAGCGCGGCATGACGATTGACCTGGGCTTCGCGTGGCTGAAGCTGCCGGATGGACGCGAAGTCAGCATCGTCGATGTGCCGGGGCATGAAGGTTTTATTAAGAATATGCTGGCAGGCGTGGGCGGCATCGACGCGGCGCTACTGGTCGTGGCCGCGGACGAGGGCGTCATGCCGCAGACCCGCGAGCACCTGGCGATCCTTGATCTGCTGCGCGTGCCGCGTGGCATCGTGGCGCTGACGAAAGCTGACCTGGTAGACGAGGAGTGGCTCGCCCTGGTGCGCGAGGAGGTGCGGGAGTACCTGGCCCCAACGACGCTGGCCCACGCACCCATCATCCCAGTCTCCGCCTATACGAAGCAGGGTTTACCGGAGCTGCTGGCCGCGCTGGAACGGCTGCTGAACGAGGCGGAGGAGCGCCAGAACATCGCTCGCCCGCGCCTGCCGGTTGATCGTGTCTTCACTCTGACGGGCTTTGGCACCATTGTAACCGGCACGCTGCTGGATGGCACGCTGAAGGTGGGGCAAGAGGTGGAAATTTTGCCGCAAGGACTGCATTCGCGCATTCGCAGCTTGCAGACGCATAAGCAGCAGGTCGAGATGACCCGTCCGGGCAGTCGTGTGGCCATCAATCTGGCGAATGTGGCGCGCACCGAGCTTGAGCGCGGCAGTGTCGTGGCGCTGCCTGCCCAGTTGCGTCCCACCATGTTGTTTGATGCGCAGATTTCCCTGCTGACCGAGGCTGAGCGACCCCTGGCACACAATACGCAGGTTGATTGTTACAGTGGCTCGCAGGAGATACCGGCGCGGGTGCGCCTGCTGGATCGCGACGAGTTGCAGCCGGGAGAAAGCGCGTGGGCGCAGGTGCGTTTGAGCCGCCCTGCCGTGGTGGCGCGCCGTGACCGCTTTATCCTGCGCATCCCATCGCCCAGCAGCACGATTGGCGGCGGCGAAGTGGTGGATGTGCATCCACGCTACCACCACCGCTTCCAGCCAGCCATCCTCGAGGCGCTGGAAACGCTGGCACGAGGCACACCGGAGGAACTGGTACTGGCCGTGCTGGATCGACGAACCGCGATAGCGACCGGGAAGCAGGCGGGAAACAGGACAACGAACGCACCTGTGAAGGGACAGGCGGGCGCAAAGACATCGCATAGACAGATGGGCTATGAGTTGACGGAACTCATCAAGTTGAGTAATCTGTCTGAAGATGTGACGATACAGGCGCTGGAGACGTTGTTATCAGAAAGAAGGGTACGACAGGTGGGAATGCTGTGGACCGCGCAGGCAGTGTGGGAGACGCTGGCGGAAGAGGCGGTGCGCCTGGTGAGCGAGCAACACCGGCAGCATCCCCTGCGCAGCGGCTTCTCGAAGGAGGAATGGCGTTCGCGCCTGAACCTCTCGCCGAAGGTGGCTGCCGATGTGCTGGCCCTACTCGCTGTCGAAGGAAAGTTGGAGGCCAGCGGGAGCATAATTCGCCTGCCGGGGTTCGTGCCGCGCTTTACAGCGGTGCAGCAACAGCAGGTGGACGCCCTGTTGCAACGCTTCCGCGCCAACCCGTGGACGCCGCCGGGAACTGCCGAGGCTGAGGCGCTGGTTGGAGCCGAGGCGCTGGCCGCGCTGATCGATCAAGGGCAGATCGTGCGCCTGGGCGCGAGTGGCGAGGGTATACTCTTTCTCAAGGAAACATATGACGAGGCACTCAATCGCATTGTGGACTACCTGCGCGAACACGGCAAAATGACGGCGGCGGAAGCGCGAGATGTACTGGGTACTACCAGAAAATATGTCCTGCCGCTGCTTGAGCACATGGACATGCTGAAGCTGACACGGCGCACCGGCGATGAACGTATTCTGGGTACGACACGGCCACATTAAAATTCTGCCAGAGTATTCCCTTCAGTAACAGAATACGGTACAATAGGGGTCGCAGAAACGTATGTATGCTGTAAAGATAAAGAATGGTACGGGTCCCGACAAGAATTATGCAGAACGAAATTCTGGGTGAACGATACCAGCTACAAGAACCAATTGGTCGCGGCGGTATGGCGACGATCTATCGCGGGCGTGACCTGCGTATGGAGCGTGTCGTAGCGATTAAAGTGCTGCGCGAAGTCTATAGCACCGACCCAAAGTTTGTGACGCGCTTCCAGCGAGAGGCGAAAGCGGCATCGTCCTTACAACATCCGAATATTGTGCAGGTCTATGACTACGGCCAGACAGACGGCAACTATTACATCGTCATGGAGATGGTGGAGGGTACCGATCTGCGCCGCTACCTGCGCTCTCGTGGCATCCTGGCTATCGACCGGGCAATTATCATCGCCCACGACGTAGCGCTGGGCCTGGGAGCAGCGCACCGTCGCGGCATTGTTCATCGAGATGTCAAGCCGCAAAACGTGCTGGTGGGCCGCGACGGTTCGATCAAGCTGACCGACTTCGGTATCGCCAGTGTGTATAAAGATATCAACGCGGAGCGCCTGACCACCACTGGCATGACGCTTGGCACTGTGCAGTACTACGCGCCGGAGCAGGCGCAGGGCGAGATTGTCAGCCCGGCAGCCGATGTCTACGCTCTCGGCATCGTGATGTATGAGATGCTGACAGGTCGCACACCCTTCGATGGCGATACGCCTGTGGCCGTAGCGATGCAACACATTCAGGACATACCCCAGCCGCCGAGCGAATTGAACCCCAACATTCCACCGGAGTTGGAGGAGATCATCCTGCGCTGCCTGGAAAAGCAGCCGGAGATGCGTTATCGCGACGGCAGCGCTCTGGCGCGTGCATTGGAGGTGCTGGGCGACGCCGAGATGGGCGAGCAGTTGCCGGCAAACATTCCAACCAATTCTCTGCCGGGCCGAACGCACATTCCACCGTCTCGCGACCCCATCTACAATCCGGTGCCGCAGCGTCCCGTTGCGCGTACCTCCATCTCATCACCCAACAACATGCTGGACGCGGCAACCTATGAGCAATATCCAGCTACCGCGGTCGACAATAACGGGAACATGGGCTACGCGAATCAGATGGTCGAACCGCCGCCCGTCTACCCTCCTGCCTATATCAGTCCGTCAGAGTCGGGAACGACGCGCCCATTCGAGCGCGGCACGCTTCCACGTTCCGGCAGCGTCCAGGACTACCAGAACAATAACGGAACCGCCATTCAGGGAGGCCGAGATTCACGCTTTGCCAGCATCGTCACCGTCCTTATTCTTCTCGCTACATTGCTCTTGCTCGGCTTTAGCGTCTATCTCGCGGCGGAACTCGGCTTCATTCCATTCTTAAAGTCTCCTTCTCCCCAGCCGACAGTAGTAGCAAGCACTGTTATCGTTCCCAATTTTGTGGGCATGGAGTATCAGGCCGCACAGGTCGAAGCAGCTAACCGGCATTTGACGCTGACCATCGCTCCGGACAGCCCACAAAACGGCATGGTCATTCGACAGGACCCGGAGCCAAATAGCAAAGTTTCATCAGGCTCGCCGGTAACTGTGACCCTGGGAAAGGTGTCGCCAACCGCAACGACGCTTGTTGTACCAAATGGCCTGGTTGGTGACACATTGCCCCAGGCCGAGAATGTATTGACCGCGCACGGCATTCCATTTACCGTGGTCAATGGAGGCAGCAACACGGCAAAGCCAGCCAATACCGTCACCGCCGTCGACCCGCCTGCTGGCACAACGCTCAAATCGGGACAGGTAGTCACGCTGACTGTCGTGAATTCGGCCAACGGGACGCCCACAGTCACGCCCACAGCTAAGCCCAGCCCGACCGCAACAACCGCTCCGTCGCCGACGCCGACAAAGACTCCAACACCGACGCCGTCGCCCACACCTTCGCCGACGCCGTCGCCCACAGCGACACCGATAGTAGACCCAACTCCTTAAGTCGGAGTCTTTAGCGTAAAGCAGAGATGCCCCTGCATAAGAGTGAAACCGCTCTTATGCAGGGGCATCTCTGCTTTACGCTAAAAGTCCTATACGCCACAAACTCATCTCAAGCTCCCGTTCATTTTAGAAGCAGAAAGTGGAAGCAGGGCAGGGAAAAGGTCCTACATCCTTGAAGAGACATCGTAGGGGCGATGCTTTATGCTCGCCCGTGGTGGCTGGGACACGGGCGTCCGTCTCCGTCCCCCGGACGGCCTCAAGGCATCGCCCCTACGGCGTTCCCCTTGAAGATGGATAGCCTGGGGAAATTGGGGGAACGAGAATCTTGTAGTGTCTGGAGAAACGTATGAAGCGAAGTTTAGTGCGCAATCTCGTATTTGTGATCACCGCTTTTGTGTTGCTGGGGGCCAGTTTATTCACCTTGCGTTTTGCCCATGCCGACCCGAACCAGCGCGTGCTTTTGCAGGGACAGGCCGTTCCACTCGTCCAGCAGGCGCATGTGTTGCAGGCCAGCGACCCGAATCAGCAATTGAACCTCTCCATCAGTTTGCAATTGCGCAATACCGATCAATTGAATGCCTTACTCAATAACCTCTATGATCCGCAGTCGCCACAATATCAGCAGTATCTCACGCCCGACCAGTTCAACGCGCTTTTCGCGCCCAGCAGCGATGATGCGCAGCAGGTGGTGACGTTCCTGCAAGCGCAGGGCATCACGGTCACGGGCGTCGCCTCCAATAATATGCTCATCGACGCCAGCGGCACTGTCGCCCAGGTGCAGCAGGCGTTTGGCACGCGGATCAACAATTACCGGTTGGGCAACCGCACCTTCTATGCCAACGCCAGCCCGCCCAGCTTGCCCGCCTCGATCAGTGCGCTGGTAGCCTCGGTCGGGGGTTTGGACAACAGCGTGCAATACAAGCCGCTCTACCAGCGCGCCCTCGCCGCACACCTGGCAAGCACGGCAACCACAAGCGGCTACGCGCCGAAAGACCTGGCGGCGGCGTATAACGCGGCACCGTTGCAGAGCGCGGGCAACCTGGGCGACCACCAGACAGTAGCACTGTTTGAACTCGACGGGTATGTACAGAGCGACATCACACAGTATCTCAATCAATACAACCTGGATACGCCCCCTATCTCCAATGTGCTGGTGGACGGCTTCAACGGCTCCGCCGGACAGGGCGCTATCGAGGTCGAACTGGATATGGAAGTGATCGCCGCGATGGCACCGCACGCCAGCCAGCTTGTCTACGAGGGGCCAAACACAACGCAGGGTCTCAATGATATCTACAATAAGATCGTGACCGATAATAAGGCGCAGATCGTCTCGATTAGCTGGGGGCTGTGCGAAAACAGCACGGGGCCGGGCGAGTTGCAGACGCTCGACAATATGTTTAAGCAGGGGGCCGCGCAGGGCATGACCTTCCTGGCCGCTTCCGGCGACTCCGGCGCGTATGACTGCGGCGACAACAATCTGGTGGTAGACTCACCCGCCAGCGACCCCTACGTGACAGGCGTAGGCGGCACCAGCCTGACGCTCAACGGCGGCGCGTATGGCAGCGAGTCGGTCTGGTCAGATCCGAGCCAGACGCAGCGCAGCCCGAAGGGTGCAGGCGGCGGCGGCGGCCTCAGCGGCACCTTCAAGCAGCCCTCCTGGCAGAGCGGCCCCGGCGTGCAAAACCAGTATAGCAACGGCTACCGTGAGGTGCCGGATATCTCAGCCGATGCCGACCCAACCAACGGCTACGCCATGTATTGCACGGTGACAAACGCGGGCTGCCCCGCTACAGGCTGGATCACCGTCGGCGGCACCAGCGGCGCGGCTCCCTTCTGGGCAGGCAGCCTGGCGCTGGTCAACCAGTACCTACAAGGGCAGGGTAAAGCGCGCATCGGCTTCGCCAATCCCACGCTCTACACCCTCGCCAGCGTACAGCAAACCAATCCTGCTTATCACGACGTGACGACGGGTACCAACCTGTTCTACCCGGCGACCGCCAACTACGACCTGGCAAGCGGCCTCGGCTCGCCCAATCTCTTCAATCTGGCGCAGGACCTTGCTCCCAGTTCTACCGGCAGCAATCCCGTGCCAACACCATCACCCACTCCGTCGCCAACGCCGAGTCCAGTCCCGACGGATACTCCGACACCAGCCTCAACGCCGGTTCCCAGTCCCACGCCGCAGCCACCAGCGATTATCAAAAATGGCGGCTTTGAAAATGGCTCCTCGCCCTGGCAAGAGTCATCTTCGGGCGGCTACGAGATGGTCACATCCTTCAATTCGCACAACGGCCTGTACAGCGCCTACTTCTGTGGCTACGCTGGCTGCCAGGATCGTATCGGACAGACGTTTACCGTTCCCTCCAGCTACACAAAGCTGACGGTCACTTACTGGTGGTATTCGGACACCAACAAGAACACGAAGGCGTGCCAGGATACCTTCACAAGCTGGTTGCAGAACAGCGGCGGCGGCAATATCCGCACGCTGCAACAAAGTTGCAACACCAACGTGACGAACAACTGGGTGCAGCTCAGCTTCGATGTCTCCGGCACTCTGCAAGCCTACAAAGGGAAGTCCGTGACCCTCTTTTTCCGTGGCACCAACGCCAACGGCCAGTACCAGACCTCCGACTTCTTCATCGACGATGTAGCGGTGAATGTGCCATAAAGCGTCAACTTACGTGGAGCAACTCCGGCAGGCCACCCGCAAGGAGATGGCCCTACTAGACAACGATGTGCGCTGCTGGCGGATATAGTAGGGCCATCCCCCCTAAGCGTGAACGGAAAGTGGGGTACGGCTTGCAGGCCACCCGCAAGGGGTGGCCCTACTATATCCGCCAGCTTCCCAGGCGACCTCGTGTCTAGTAGGGCCATCTCCTTGCGGGTGGCCTGCCGGAGTTGCTCCACGTAAGTTGACGCTTTATGGCACATTCACCGC
>DASTKE010000513.1:0-4956 GCA_035716105.1 Ktedonobacteraceae bacterium
GCCCTCTTCATGCCCGTGTTCTCCGGCGGCTCGCATTCGCGCTCGCACATCATCGGGAATGGTGATGCCCGGCACCTCGTTGTGGAGATATTCGGCGTGGCGCGAGCTATGCAATGGTATGCAGCCGAGGATCAGCGGCACCGGAGGCGTCCCCGCACGATCTAAGAAGCGCAGCAGGGGAGCCAGTTCGTAGATGGGCTGCGTCATGATGAATTGCGCGCCCGCCTCGATCTTACGCCGGTATTTCTCGATTTCGTTCTCAGCCTCTTCATCGGTCATATTCAAATTGAGCGCACCGCCAATATGGAAGGAGGCGCGTGCGCCTATGGATGAGCCAGCGGCATCATGTCCCTGGTTCATGCCCCGCACCACGGAGATCAACCCCACAGAATCGACATCCCAGACACCCGTCGTGTTGGGATAATCGCCGAGTCGCAAGGGGTCGCCCGTCAGCGCCAGGATATTACGAATGCCCAGTGCATGAGCGCCGAGCAATTCCGACTGCAAGGCCATCAAATTGCGGTCTCGCGTGGTGAAATGGATGATGGTCTCGATGCCCAGGTGGTCCTGTATCAGGCGTGCGAGGGCAATACAGCCCATACGCACACGCGCCATCGGGCTATCGGCAATGTTGATACAATCCACACCCGCCTTTTGCAGCAGCACCGCGCCCTCCAGTATCTTCGTTGGATTCAAGCCCTTTGGTGGGTCAAGCTCCACGCTCACCACGAAGTCGCCCGCCGCCAGCTTTTCTTGCAACTTTGTCATCGACCCCTGCGGCGGCAGGATCACCTCATCCTCTATCAAGCCGGCGATGATGTCCTTGCTGTCGGCGGCGGCTGTGCCATTGGCGTGCGAGCGCGGCAGGTCTTCGCCAATGGAGATGCTCATATGAGCATGCATGCCGTATTGTTCGTCGAGAGCCTTGCGCATGGCGGCAATGTGACGCGGCGTAGTGCCGCAGCAGCCACCGATGAGCCGCACACCGGCGTTGGCAAAGCGCAGCGCGTAGTCTGCGAAGTAATCGGGCGTCGCCATATAGAAAAACCGGTTGCCGATGCGTGTGGGCAAACCGGCGTTGGGCTGAGCGGAGAACAGGGCGGGTGTGGAGCGTAAGGTGTCCGTCTGCTGCTTCTGAGCATCGAGCATCTCTTGCAAAACATCCAGCGTAGCGGCAGGCCCGACGCTGCAATTCGCGCCTATCACATCCACGCCCAACTCGTTGAGCACGGCAAGCACTCGCGCTGGCGATTGACCGGAGAGGGTATGCCCATCCTCGTAGAAGCTCATCTGCGCAACAATGGGCAATACGCTGCCTACCTCTTTTGCCGCCAGCACGGCCTGCCGCAGTTCCACCAGGCTCGAAAACGTTTCGAGAATCAGCAGGTCGGCCCCACCCTCGATCAGGCCAACGATTTGCTCGCGAAAGATGGCGCGAATTTCGCTCAAATGCTGCTCATCAGGCGCACGCAGTGGTCGCCCACTTGGGCCGATCGCACCGGCGACAAAGACGGGCAGGCCAGAGACCTCGCGCGCCTCCTGGGCCAGCTTCACGGCGCGGAAATTGATCTTACGCACCTGATCTCCCAGGTTATGCGCTTCCAGCTTCGCCCGGTTCGCGCCAAACGTGTTGGTTTCGATGATCTGCGCCCCCGCGATAATGTATTCGCGATGGATGCTCTGAATGAGTTCCGGCTGCGTCAGATTCAGCGCGTCGAAGCACTGCTCATACGTGACGCCGCGAGTATATAATAGCGTTCCCATCGCCCCATCACAAAGCAACGGGCGCTGCTGAAGTTGTTCAAGCAACAACTGCTCCATACAAAACCTACCCCTTCCACAGAATATCAACGAAATTTATTGCTCTCCATTGTACCGTGTTTTCGCGCAGGTTGAAAGTACACGATCCCGATTCCCTATAGCCGAAGCGACCCTTCCTCTGCTATACTACGTAATATCATTTCGCGGCGTGGCGACTCGGATCTCCGTCCTTGCCGGGGAAATCGTAGGGGCGATGCCTTGTGCTCGCCCGTGAGGGCTTCTGCGGGCGTCCGTCTCTCGCCGTCTCTGTCCCCCGGACAGCCTCCCGGACGGCCTCAAGGCATCGCCCCTACGATTTCCCCGGACGCAGAGCCAGCGATTACGCCCCTTGTCGGTGAAGACAGGCGCTCAAAGCAGAAAGGTGTAACTTATGCAGGAAGACGATGGCGTCGAAAGCAGCGATAGTAGCTCAACATATCCGGTATACCGGAGGAGAGCACCTGCTAAATGACGGTTCATCAGGAAGTAGCACGAGTATGCAGCAGCGCCTGATTGTCGCGGTGTGTGGCGATAGTGGATCGGGAAAAACCACCTTGACCGATGGCATGGTACGTGTCTTCGGTCAAGAACATATTACGCATATCTGTCTCGATGATTACCATATCATTGATCGAGCGACACGCCTGCGCACGGGCATCACCGCGCTGCATCCCGACGCCAGTAACATTTCCCTGATGACGGAGCATATCCGTCGTCTCGCACGTGGTGAGAGCATCATCAAACCCCTCTACGATCACACAACAGGAACTATTGGTGGTCCAGTCGAGCTACACCCGACCGATATCATCATTGTTCACGGCCTGCACCCACTTTTCACCGAGGAATTGCGCAACCTGGCACACGTGCGCATCTACCTCGACCCTGAAACCGCGCTGCTCCAGCAGTGGAAAATCATGCGCGACAGCACCTCTCGCGGTTACACGGTGCAGCAGGTGCGACAGCAAATGGCAGCCCGACGACGAGACAGTATGCGCTACATCCTGCCGCAAAAGCAGTACGCGGATATCATCGTGCGTTTCTCTCGCGGCAGCCTCTACTACCGCACCCGCGACCTCGCGCACCTGGATGTTCGCCTGATCGAGGCTAAAGACGCCCCCAAAATCGACCTGCACGATATATTGGAGGTCTCGCAATCCGGCCACCGACCCGCGCTGCGGCTCATGGAAGAGGAACACGCTGGAGCGCTGCGCGACGTGCTGGAAATCGACGGCAATATCAGCCACCAGAAAGCCTGCGAACTCGAAGACTGTATCTGGGCGCACATGGAAGAAGCCAGCCACCTGCGGCCCGCTCGTCTCGACCAGCTTGGCCTTTTCTCCGTCGGCAACATTCTGCGCCAGAGCGACCCCCTGGCCCTCACCCAACTCATCATCCTCTATCACGTCATAAGCAAACTGCGCGAAATGTCTTCACAGGCGGTACTGGGCGACTAGGAGTTAATAGGAGGCATATGGGCATTCTTCTGGGGTTGGCAGCGGCTCTCTGCTGGGGATTAGCTGACTTTTTTGCACGCTCCATCACACAGATTATAGGTACCTATCGCACCGTGTTCTACATGCAGTTTACGGGTCTTGCAGGTCTCACTATCTACATGGCGTTTACGGGTGACTTGACCCATCTGGGACATGGTACGACCTGGCAGGCGTGGATGTGGGCGCTGGTAGTCGCCGGTCTCTCGACTCTCAATTCGCTGGCGCTCTACCGTGCGTTTGAGATAGGTGTGCTCACTATCGTTTCGCCCATCGTCGCCAGTTATGCCGCGCTGACCGTCTTGCTCTCGTTTCTGAGCGGAGAAACGATTAGCCAGGCACGCGGCATCGGTATCGGTGCGGCCATTGTAGGCGTCGTGCTCGCCGCCACCTCCTTCGCCCCTCCTGAGCAGACGAAAACGGAAACGGCAGAGATGGGAGCGCGGGGAACACTGCGTAAGGGAAAACCTTCCAGAGGCGTTGGCTGGGCATTGGTGGCCTCGCTTGGCTTTGGCATCATTTTCTGGATCTGGGGCTTCCAGGTTACACCCGTGCTGGGCGGCATTGTTCCCGTCTGGATTATCCGTATCGTGGAACCAGGCTTGCTCGCGCTGTGTGCCATTCCAGCGCGACAAAGCTTGCGGTTCCCTCCGAAGCAGGTCTGGGGACTCTTGCTGCTCATGGGTATAGTAGATACGCTCGGCTATATCACCTTCGCCATCGGCCTGACAACCGACCAGGTAGCCATTGTCAGCGTGCTTGGCTCGCTCTTCAGCGCCGTCACCGTCATGCTGGCCTGGCTCTTCCTGCACGAAAAGCTCCACTGGAGCCAGTGGCTCGGCATCTCCATTATCTTCATCGGCGTCGTGTTTGTGAAGTTGTAGGGTAAGTGATATTAAGAATAGCGCAACGCCATTGCACTATTCTTAATATCACTTACCCTATGTGACCGACCTGCCTGCTCTGAAAGCGATGACGCCCATACTCGGCTATCCAGAGATAGAAGGCCACCGCGAAGACCGCCATGCCGGTCACAAAGTAGAACACCTGCAACCAGGAGAATCGCTGCATGATCGCCAGTTGTACAACCTCGAAACCGGCCATCATGATGCCAGCCTCTGCCGAGAGAATGACGCTCCACTCCCGATGAAAGAACAGCGTAGCCGCAGCTATCAGCGAACTTCCTCCCACGACAATGATCAAAATGAGCATGGGAATGGTGTAGTCACTGAAAGGCGTGCCGTGCAGCCACTCAAGCGGAATGTACAATCCTCCCGTCAGTCCAAGCACTCCACTGACAATAGCTGTCAGCGCGATAAACGCCTCTAACACAACCAGCACGATACGCGCAATTGTATATCTCATGACCCGCTCCTTTCGTTTCACATCATCTATTCCACCCCCCATGATAAGACAGGAGCCTCACAAAACAGGCACAAATAGCCGTATCAACCCCACAGAATGCTCACAATACAGGCAGGAAGTAGCCATTGACGGGAAAATGGCAAAATAGCTATACTTTCTCACAGAGACAGAGTGGCCCTGACAACTTTTGACAGTTGCCAGGGCCACTCTGTTTTCACGACGCACTACGAGCGCTTACACTACGAACCCATTACTTCGCGGTGTTGACTTTGAGGGTACGGGCTTTGACGTGTTCGGCTTT
>DASTKE010000514.1:0-3317 GCA_035716105.1 Ktedonobacteraceae bacterium
CGACTCCTTCTCATTCATACGTATCTGTTGCTCTTCTTAATAATGCGAGCGACCATATCATCACGTCGTCTTCCCTCGAAGAATATAGCACCTACTCTTCCGTTCGGGCATTCTTTCCCTCACAAGATGGTACCTTTGCCCTATATGCGGTTGAGGAAATCAGGAATATCCTGAAATACACAGACAGTCAGACGGGTGCCTTCGGGTTTTCTCTCCTCCGCGCAAACAATTGAACTACACCCCAGTCAGGCTCTACTATTGGGGAACAGAGATTTTTGTGTTATTATTACGCTAGCAATATCTAAGAAGGGAGAAATCCATGCCTACCCAGGAAGATCGTCTAGCCGCTCTAGAGCGAAAAATTGCCTCTCTAGAACTGGAAATGCTTTACGAACGGAGAAAAGCAGAAGAAACAACTCCTTCAGAGCAAACATACAATGCCAAAGAGGTGAATCATCATCTTACTATGCTTCTCGGTATTGCCTCTGGACAGGAACGCGACATCAACATAGTGAAAAGCGATGTGAGCGCGATCAAAGATCGTCTGGAGAGTATGCAACAGCAGTTTACTGCCTTTGAAGGGAAGGTAGAGCAGCGCTTTGCCACCCTTGAAGGGAAGGTAGAGCAGCGATTTGTGGCTGTGGAAGGAAAGCTTGATCAGGTGTTGCAAATTCTTACTACTTTGCCTGGAACAGACAGTTAATGTTCTAAGGTAAGCATAGAAAAAGCACCCTTGTCTTTGTGTCAGGCAGCACAGGCAAGGGTGTTTTTTTGCTCCATTCATTAGTACCTACAGAATCTTCTGAGATCATCTTGACGGTTTCTTGAGGTTTGTCTGTTAGAATACTGTCAGAGAAAACGTAGGGGCGCGATGGCTCGCGTCCGCTAAATGACCTGGCAATCTCCTTGCCCAAGCGCGGACGCAGCAATCACGCCCCTACGTTCCATATCATGGCCGGTTTCATTGATGAATGTGTTCATAAAGTGAAATAAACGAGCAGATTGGGTAAGAGCAATGAGTGTGGAGGCAGTTACGAGATGAGTATACATGACGATCCGTATAATCAGCCAACGGTGCCGTGGAGTGGGCAAGCGCCTTCGGATTCGCTGTCGCCGACGCAGGCGGTGTCGGTGAGCGGTCAGGTGGTTCCGCCGACTCCTGTGCAGCAGAGCGTCAGGGCAACACAAGCGTCGCAAGCATCACGAGCGCGGCAAGGACAGGGGCAGATGTCGCGTCGCAAGCTGCTGGGGGCATCGCTGGCTGGACTGGGCGCTCTGGGGGTGGCTGGTGGCTTCGGCTACGAGTGGTTCCAGCATGGCGGGTTGGGCGAACTGTTTCATGGTTCGGCGAGCAATGCGCAGATAGGTCACTTGCTGCGCCGGGCAGGGTTGGGCGCGAGTCCGAGCGATATGCAGACCTACACCGGCCTGGGCTTCCAGGGCGCGATCGACCGCCTGCTGAACTACCAGCAGGTGCCGGACGACGATATGGAGAATCGGCTGAAGGCGCTGAATCTGGACCTCAACAAGCCTGCTGACCAGCAGCGCTGGTGGCTGCTGCGCATGGCGTGGACGCAGAGGCCGCTGTTGGAAAAGATGACACTCTTCTGGCATGGCGTGCTGACCAGCAGCTTCCGCAAAGTTGGCGGGCCGCGAGTGTATATGCGCATGATTAACCAGAACCAGTTCCTGCGCGCGCACGCCTTTGACACCTTTGACAATATCCTGCTCGGCATCACCGCCGATCCCGCCATGCTCTTTTACCTTGATCTGACCAGGAGCCGCAAGAACAGCCCGAACGAGAACTACGCCCGCGAGTTGATGGAACTGTTCACACTCGGACTGGGCCACTACACGCAGCAGGATGTCTCCGAGGGCGCAGCGGCGCTGACGGGCTGGCACGCTGCCGGTTTGACCTCCCGCTATCTGCCCCAGGATCACAATGACCTGACCAAGCGCTACCTGGGGCAGACGGGCAACTTCGATTATAAGGATGTTGTGCATATCCTGGCGAACCATCCTGCCACGCCGTGGTTTATCAGCCGCAAGCTCTTTACCTTCTTCGTCTATGAGAACCCCGGCACAGACGATCTGAAGCCACTGGTGGACACATATGTGACCAGCGGACACAACATGGGCGCGGTTATGCATACCCTGCTGACTTCTCCGCAATTTTCCTCGGCAAAAGCGTACCGGGCGCGGCTGAAATCGCCCACCGAATTTGTTGTCGGGGCCTATCGCGCTCTGGGTGTCCAGGGCAACGGTCAGGCGCTGCCCACCATGACGACCCTGATGGGGCAGACGCTGTTCGACCCGCCCAACGTGGCCGGTTGGCCGGGAGACAAGGTGAGCGCGCTCTGGCTCAATAGCGGCACCTGGATGTCGCGCCTGAACTACATCGATCTCCTGCTGGTGCGCGGCAGTTCACTGGGTAAAGGGCAGCAGGTACAGCCACTTGACTTGCAGAGCATCGTGAACACCAATCACATCGACTCGGCGGAGCATTTTGTCGACTACTTCGCCTCGTTCCTGCTGGATGGCACGCTGAGCAGCGACCGGCACACCTTTCTGGTGGACTACTTCACCACGCCGGATACCAGCAGCTACGGACAGAAGGTCACGTTGACCAACGGGCAGAGCTACCCGCTCAATCGCGTGCGCGGAACGCTGTACCTGATGATGGCGTTGCCCGAATACCAGTTGAATTAAAGGGAAAAAAAGATGAAACTTTCGCGCAGAGCTATGATAAAAGATGGTTTGCTGGTTGTTTCGGCGGGCATGGTGATGCCTGCGATCTTCAGCCGGGGCATCGCCTCGGCGCGGGCCATGTCGCTGGAAGGCTCACGTTTCGCGCAAGCTGCCAGCGACCGCACTCTGATCGTCGTGCAGATGGCCGGTGGCAACGATGGCCTGAATACCGTGATTCCGTTTACCGACCCGCTCTACCACCAGATGCGACCGACGCTAGGCATTCCTGATGCGCAGGTGGTGCCGCTGGATACGCGCCTGGGCCTGCATCCCAGTCTGAAGCCGTTGGTGCAGTTCTGGAACCAGGGCCAACTGGCGATTGTCGAGGGCGTCGGCTATCCCAACCAGAGCCTTTCGCACTTCCAGGCGATGGATATCTGGCAGACGCTGGATTTGAACGGCAGCGGTAGCGAGGGCTGGCTGGGCAAGCTGGTCTCCGGCTGGGTCGACCAGGATGGACACCCGTTCAAGGCGCTGGATGTCGGTGTGCAGACGGCTCAGGCGCTGCAATCGATCACCGCACCTGTGCCGACGGTTGCCAGCGTCAATTCGTATCGCGTCTATCCCGA
>DASTKE010000515.1:0-17128 GCA_035716105.1 Ktedonobacteraceae bacterium
GCCGAAAAGGTCGACACTGAACAGCGGGTGATCTCTTCGCTGGAAGGCGAGGAATTCGCCTACGATCTGCTGGTCGTTGTGCCGCCCCATCGCGGGGCAAAATTCGTCGAGGAAGCGGGTCTGGGTGATGCTCAGGGCTGGCTGCCCACCGACCGCAACACCCTGGAAGTGAAGGGTCTCGAAGGTGTCTACGCACTGGGAGATGCCACTGACCTGCCGGTCTCCAAGAGCGGCTCCGCGGCCCACTTCGAGGCCAAAGTGGTGGCACACCGCCTGATCGCACAGGTTCGCGGTGAAAAGCCGCACGGGCAAGAGGCCAGCTATGATGGGGAGGTGATGTGTTTCCTGGAGACGGGCCATAGCAAGGCGACGCAGCTGGTCTTCAACTATGAACACCCGCCGCGTCCACCGCGCCCCAGCCTCTACTACCACATGGAGAAGCAACTCTTCAACCATGCCTACTGGTACCTGGTTCCACAGGGACTGGTATAAACGGGATATGGGAGCATAATAACCAGGCGGCACCAGTAAAATTTCACCGGTGCCGCCTGTCCATTATGCTCCTGTAGGAAAAGAGTATCTGACGCTTGACCAGCATCTCACAGATCGAGAAAGCGACGTGGAAAATCGGCACAGGCTCACAGCCTCGAATTGCTGTTCAGCAATCCGCTGATTTTCCACTGTTCGCACATGATGCGCGGTCGTGCGTTTCACTTCATGCATCCCTCTCGCCTTTCCACCACCCGCACCGGTCGGGAGTGCTCCCGCAGTGTCGACTCCCAACACGCGACCTCCACCAGGCATGACCACTGTGAGTTGGACGCCGCGCTGCATGTCACCACCACATCGGTGTTGCTCATGGCTGGTTGACCAGTATGCCACATGTGAAAATAGACGATCAGAAGCCTTCGGCCCTCGAAGACCGAGAGCAACGTGACCGGTCCACGCGGACCAAGAAGCTGGATGGTGGGGTCCACCTCCACCATCGGCAGACGCCTTCGAGCCGCCGCGATCGCATCCCCTTCGCGGGTGTGCGCCTTCTCCCGAACTCGCAGCTTGTCCAGTTCCGTCTGCCAGGTGGCCCGGTCGACCACCGCAGGCAGTGCGGCGGTGTCGAGGTCTTTGGTGAAATGGTGCTGATCGCGTGTGTTCATAGGTGTTTCCTTTCTTTTCTCTCCCTCTTGCATTCGGGATGACTGATGGAGAGCGTAGATTTTCTTGCCATTTGCACGTATATCTATTCTACGAGCCGAGAAAGAAAAAAACTTCTTCTATCGTGCTCAAATCCTCGGCCCAGTTCTCGCCTGGGAGAGATCAGCCGACCTGCCTGACCAGGCTTGACGAAAGCAGAGCATGGGTGCTGACGGAAGTCGCTCTCCTACGAATTTACAACAAGTGCGCGCAACAGCCTGCTTCTCGCACGGCTTCTGGTTGGTACATAGGCTGAAGGTTCGCCCATTTTTTGGGCCCAGGGGTGAGCCATGGTATGAAGGTTCGAACACCCAAATTCCGTCTGAAGCGAGCATTTTGACCTTTGGAGGCATCGCGTCGTTTTTGGCCTTTCCAGTTTTCCTTCGTGCAAAGAGAATGGACTGGTATCTTCTCGCTTCCTGCGAGAGAAACAGAACGATTGAAAGGAGTTCTTGGGATGAACGAACCCATCACAACACTCGACACCCGACACAGCGGACCAGACGGAGTGGTCACGCCATGGGAGGAGACGCGTCGGGTGCTCGAAACCGCCGAGCTGTTCTGGCTCTCAACAGTGCGGGCCGACGGTCGCCCTCACGTCACGCCGCTCGTGGCCGTGTGGCACGACGGGGCCATCCACTTTACTGCTACCGACACCGCACAGAAGACTGTCAACCTGCGTGGAAACCCGCACGTCATTCTGACGACCGGCTGCAACCAGAGAGAGGGACTCAGCGTGGTGGTTGAGGGCGACGCCGTGCGGGTCACCGACCAGGACACGCTCGAACGCTTAGCCTCGGTGTGGGCGACCAAGTGGGATGGAAGCTGGCCATACCAGGTACGCAACGGGTATTTTTACCTCTACGATGAAGACGAACAAAGAGTTCTCGCAGATTCGAACCTCGTGTTCTCTGTCAAACCCACCAGGGTCTTCGCAGTCGCCATAGGCCGCAGCCAGACCCGCCACCAGTTCTAACTACTCGCGTCGCGTCGCCACGCGACAGGCATTGGCCGCGTTCTGTCTCAACTGATGGAACGCGGCGGTGTTCGAACCGTCACATCGTGGCTCATCCTTGATCCCCAAAATGGACGAACCTTGAGCTTATGTACCACTGGTTGAGAGCGGCCACCGTTCCAAACATTCGCGCCGATTTCCTCCTTTTCACCTCAAAAATCGTCGAACATTCACGCAATTTCTCTCAATTGGAGAACAAGGGCGGAAATCGCCAGGGGAATACACCGGGCAACGATTGGGGAGAGGTGTTCACCCATGCTGAAATCCGCTCCGGTCATGCTGGCAATGACAACCGGAGGGCATGAACCATACACGGCGGCAGCCAGCGCCACAAGCTCTTCGGGAGCCATATGGTGTGCACCCAACGGGCCAGGCAGTGCGGAGAGGGAGAGGGAGCAAACGCGGAATTCGCCCGGCTCTCCCTCGCGGCTGGCATCGATCAGGACGACAAGCGTTGCAGGTGCCATCTCCTGCGCCAGTTCTGGCGTTAGCTGATGAACGGTGAGCAGGTCGCAATCCCCGTCATAGTCCCGCGCAAGCTGTTCAGCGATTGTCCATCCCAGTCCATCATCACCGCACAGCGGGTTGCCGATGCCAATGATGAGCGGGCGGCGTTTAGCGGACACGCTCATCAACCACTGCTCCCCCGGCATCGAAGACTTGAAGATGCAGCGGCATCTCACCGAGGGCATGTGTGGAACAGCTCAGACACGGATCAAAGGCGCGGATGACGGCTTCAAGACGATTGAGCATCCCATCCGTGATGTGTGCGTCTTTGATGAAATGTTGCGCCACTTGCAGCACGCCGCGATTCATCGCCAGGTTGTTATGCCCGGTGGCGATAATCAGATTGGCCGAGCGAATCAGGCCATGCTCGTCAATCGTGTAGTGATGGATGAGCGTTCCACGTGGTGCCTCGGCAACGCCAATACCCTCAAGCTGATTCGGCTCGGCGTGGGCGCGTACTCGCGGACTGAGGATATCCGGGTCCCTCAAGAGCATCTGCATGCGCTCGCTGGCGTAGAGAATTTCGATGAGCCGCGCATAGTGATAGAAAAATGAACTGGTGCGAGCCTCACCATAGGTGGCAAAGAATTCCTCGCGCTCGCTATCCGCCTCCGGCGTGCCGCAACGTTCGCTGACCAGAAGCCGTGCCAGCGGCCCAACGCGGTACATGCCCTCCTGCCTCCCCAGTGGTTTGTAGTAGGGGGACTTGAGGTATGTCCAGTTCTCGACCTGTTCTTCGATAAATGTCTGGTAGCGCAGTGGATCAAGCCGCTCCGCGACGACGCTCCCATCGGAGGTGACAATCCGCCAGGAGCCATCGTAATGTTCCAACTCGTTCGCGTCGTTGACCAGCGCCATGAAGAGGGATGGAAAGTTCGCGAAACTGGCGATCTCCTGCTCATAGCGCGACAGCACTCCCTTGAACCACGCTAGCGCACGTAGCGTGATGTCCCTGGCTTCGGGAAGCATTGCCAGCATCCGTTCGCGCTTCTCCTCCGTCAGCGGCTCGCTGACACCGCCGGGAACGACCCAGGCCGGGTGGATGCGTTTGCCGCCAAGCATTTCGATGATCTGCTGCCCGATGGAGCGCAGGCGAATACCATCCCGCGCCAGTTCAGGATGCTCAGCCAACATGCCGAAGATGTTGCGCCGCGCCGGGTCTGCATCCATGCCCAGCAGCAAGTCCGGGGCCGACAGGTAGAAAAAGCTGAGCGCGTGTGACTGCATGACCTGCGCCAGATTGATAATCCGGCGCAATGCGACGGCGGTGGGCGGAATGCGTACTGCCAGCAGGGCATCGCAGGCTTTGCTGGAAGCGACAAGATGGCTCACGGGGCAGATGCCGCAAATACGCGCCATGAGTGAAGGCATCTCGGTAAATGGGCGGCCCTCGCAGAACTTCTCGAAGCCGCGCACCTGCGTTACATGAAAATGAGCATCTTCGACTCTCCCCGCTTCGTCTAACTGCACGGTGATTCTGGCATGACCTTCGATACGCGTGACCGGGTCTATTGTAACACGTTGTGACATGGCTTCCTCACTTTCCAAACCGGGTAGAGCTGCTCAAATCGGGTACCCGACCGGCCAGCAGTTCCGTCAGCGCAAAGTAGATGACATCGGCGGGCGGCGGGCAGCCGGGCAGGAAAGCATCAACGGCGACCACCTGGTGAACCGGCAGCACCTTTGGCAACAGGCGCGGAACGATCTCGCTGGGAGCGTGCCGCAGGTAGACATGCCGCAAGACCTTTTCGGGACCAAAGGGATTGCGCATCGAAGGAACATTGCCGGTGACGGCGCAATCTCCCAGCGCGACCAGCACGCGGGTATGCTCGCGAATCAGCTTGATCTTCTCCAGGTCATCCTCGCTGCTGACCGAGCCTTCGACCAGCGTCAGGTCTACCCGTTCTGGAAATTGCTTGGTATCCACGATAGGGCTATAGACGATCTCGATTGAGGAGACAAGCTCGATGAGACGCTCATCCATATCGAGGAAGGACATGTGGCAGCCGGAGCAGCCATCCAACCAGACCGTCGCGACTGAGACCTTTGACATCGGGTGCGCGCTCATCTCTCCTCCCCTCGCATTCTCTTCAAGTACGGCAAGAACTCTGGATGCTTCACCGATTCGGCCACCGACCGGCCCTTCTCAACCAGCGCTCCAGTGGGGCAGACCTGCACGCACTTGCCGCAACTGGTACACGATGTCGACTCACCCCACGGCTCGTTCAGATCGACGATGACGCGGCTGGCAATGCCGCGCCCCATCACGTCCCACGTGTGCGCCCCCTCGATTTCGTCGCAGACGCGCACGCAGCGCGTGCAGAGGATGCAGCGATTGGGATCGAATGTGAAACGCTGGTGGGAAGCATCGACCTGGCGGCGCGGCGAGACATAGGACACGCGCACATGATCCATGCCGAGTCGCTGCGCCATCGATTGCAACTCACAGTGTCCGTTGGCGACGCAGACGGAGCAGATGTGGTTGCCCTCGGCAAATAAAAATTCGAGTACTGTGCGACGGTAATGGTCGAGCCGCTCAGAGCGCGTGGAGACTTCCATGCCTTCTTCAACCCTGGTGACGCACGCGGGCAAGAGCTTGTTGACTCCCTTTACCTCAACCAGACAGAGACGGCACGCGCCGACCTCGGACAACCCCTCCAGACGACACAGCGTGGGGATGAAGATACCCTCCTCCTGCGCCGCTTCCAGAATCGTCTCGGTTTCGCGGGCGCTGACATCACGCCCGTCAATGACCAGCGTTTTCACCCGTACCTGCATCGTCATTGCTGCACCTCCTGCGCCGTCCGTGGCACTGTCTCAAACTGGCATTGTCCAGCTGGACAAACATGGTCGGCGATATGCGCCAGAAACTCATCTTTGAAGTAGCGTATCATGCTGAGCGTGGGATTGGGAGCCGATTGCCCCAGACCGCACAGGCTGGTATGTTTGACCACATCGCACAGATCCTGCAACAGTTCCATATCTGCCATCGTTGCCCGTCCCTGTACAATGCGCGAAAGCAGTTCGTGCATCTCCGCCGTTCCCACGCGGCAGGGAACGCACTTGCCGCACGACTCCGACATGCTGAACTCCATGAAGTAGCGTGCCACATCGACCATGCACGAATACTCATCCATGACGATCATTCCGCCCGACCCCATAATCGAACCCATCGCGGTGAGCGATTCGTAGTCGACCGGCGTATCCAGGTACTCGGCAGGAATGCAGCCGCCGCTCGGCCCACCTGTTTGCACCGCCTTAAAACGATGCCCCTGGGCAATGCCCTCGCCGATATCGTTGATAATCGTGCGCAGGGAGGTTCCCATCGGCACCTCGATCAGACCGGTATTGGCGATCTTGCCCGCGAGCGCGAAGACTTTGGTGCCTTTACTGCGCTCTGTGCCGATGCCAGCGAACCATTCCGGTCCGCGTGCGATGATGGGGGCAATATTGGCGAAGGTCTCAACGTTGTTGATCAGTGTCGGGGCTTTCCACAGCCCACTCTCTGCCGGGTATGGCGGGCGCGGACGTGGTTGGCCGCGCTTGCCCTCGATGCTAGCGATGAGCGCGGTTTCTTCGCCGCACACGTAGGCTCCGGCTCCTAAACGGAGATGAACATGGAAGCTGAATGATGTTCCTAAAATATTCCTGCCCAGCAGTTGCGCCCGCTCCGCCTGCCGGATGGCTGTTTGCAGCCGCTTGATCGCCAGGGGATATTCCGCCCGGATATAGATGTACGCCTCTTCGGCTCCGATGGCGTAGGCCGCTATCGCCATGCCTTCCAGCACGCGATGGGGATCGCTCTCCAGCACGCTGCGGTCCATAAAAGCGCCAGGATCGCCCTCGTCGGCATTACAAATGACGAATTTACGCGGCCCGCCTGCCTTGGCGACGGTACTCCACTTCAAGCCGGTCGGATATCCCGCGCCGCCGCGCCCGCGCAGTCCGCTGCGCGAGATCTGGTCGATGACCTGGGCGGGAGTCAATTCGTTCAAGACATGGGCTAATTGCTGATAGCCGCCGACAGCGATAGCATCTTCCAGCCGTTCGGGATCAATCTCGCCTGAGTTTGCCAGCACGATTCTGGTTTGCTTTGTAAAGAATGGCCGGTCGGTCGGGCAGACGAGACGCTCGACGGGGGCCGTGTCCAGATGCTCAATGATGGCGGGCGCATCGTCAGGCGTGACCGCCTGATAGAGCGTTTCCTGGGGCTGAATGGAGACGAGCGGCCCGGAGCGGCAGAGTCCCATGCAGCCGACGCCCTTGACACGGCAATGCTTCAAGCCACGCTCCTGCACCTCGTGTTCCAGACTCTTCTGAACCTGGTTGCTATGCAGCGAGAGGCAACCAGCCGCCACACAGACACGGATGGTGTGATCAAAGGTGGTGGCAGCGGCGTTTTCGGCTTCGGCGATTCGGGGCAAATCGTCCGGTACGAGGGATTGCAAATGGATCATGATTTCGTCAATCCTTCCAGTGCAGTCAGTGTACGTTCGGGCGTCAAGTTTCCGACAACATTCTCATCCAGAATGGCAGCGGGAGCTAAACTGCATGAACCCAGACAGCGTGCCGTCAGCAGCGAGAGCTCGCTATCCTCCGTCGTTTCGCCGGGAGCAATGTGATACGTTCTGGTCACAGCCCGGAGAATGGCCTGGCTGCCTTTGATATAACAGGCGGTTCCCTCGCACAGGATACAGCGATGCCGCCCTTCTGGCTTCAGGGTGAAAGCGTGATAGAACGTCGCCACGCCGTAGACCTTGCTCAGTGGAAGATGCAATTCGCGAGCAACGGAGCGCAGCGTGGTGTCATCCAGGTAGCCATAGGCGTTCTGCACCGTGTGCAGCGTTTCGATGAGCGCGTCGGGAGCATAGCCGTTCCTCCGCATCGTTGCGTTGACCATGCGCCATCGTTTTTCATCCGCCGAAAGAGCCTGTGCAGTTTGCGTCATCACCAACCTGCCTTTCAAAAGTTCATCCATCAGTATTCGCCAACAAAAATATGCCCATGTTTACAGTATACTCTAGCATGGACATTGAACATTCTACAGCAACCCGTCAAAATATCACAAATGCATCACAAACGTCGCGTGCCATATCTCTAGAGCAGCAGGTGGAGTTGGCGGGCGGCTTGCTCAAGTCCTTCGCGGAACTGTGGGGCGGCAATGGCGATGAGCCTGCGAACACGTTCAGCCAGATCGAGGCCATGCAGTTCGGCAACTCCGTATTCGGTCACGACATAGTGGACGTGCGCCCGTGTCGTGGTAACTGCCGCGCCGAGGTCAAGTACCGGCACGATACGCGAGACGAGGCCATCAACAGGTTCCAGCATCGCACCGTTCTCAGAGCTGGCGTGGTGTGGAAGGTGCGTCGTGGCAGGCAAGGCAATGATTGGTCGCCCACGCCGGGAAAGAGCGGCCCCACGCATAAAATCGACCTGGCCCCCAACACCACTGTAAAGATGCGTGCCGATGGATTCGGCGCAGACCTGCCCCGTCAGGTCGACCTGAATGGCGCTGTTGATCGCCACCATATGCTCGAACTGGCGGATCACGTCGGGATTGTTGGTGTAGTTCATCGGGCGCATCTCGATCTCCGGGTTATCGTCGATGAAGTCGAGCAGGCGGCGACAGCCCGCGACAAAGCTGGTGACGATCTTTCCTCGATTGACCGCTTTGCGTGCTCCGGTCACGACACCCCGCTCGGCCAGATCAAGCAACCCGTCGGAGATCATCTCCGAATGCACGCCGAGGTCTCGCCGGTCGCCCAGGGCTTGCAGCACGGCGTCAGGAATGGCCCCAATGCCCAGTTGAAGTGTGGCACCGTCCTCGATCAAACTGGCGACATTGCGTCCGATTTGCATCTGAATCTCGTTTGGCTTACGAGGCTCCACTTCATAGAGCGGCCCTTCCCACTGCACTGCTCGCTCGATCTGGGAGAACGGCAAGAAGCTATCTCCGTGCGTCCTGGGAACACGCGGGTTGACAAGGGCGATCACATGGCGTGCGGAATCGACAGCCGCTCGCGTGACATCGACCGAAGGTCCAAGTGAGCAATAGCCATGCCCATCGGGTGGCGAGACCTGGATGAGCGCCACATCGATGGGCAGTACCCCCTCTGGCGCAAAAAGGAAGGGGACATCGGAGAGAAATACCGGCGTGTAGCTAGCCCGCCCGGCATTGGCGGCCTCACGCACGTTCTCGCCAACAAACAGAGCGCGCAGAGAAAAGTGGCCGCGCCAGCGCTCATCGGTATAGGGAACCGGGCCATAGGTATGTAAATGGGTGAACTCCACATCGCGCAGGAACTCTCCACGGGCGACGATAGCCTCAATAAGCGGAGTTGGCGTGGCGCAGGCTCCCTGCACGAAGACACGATTCCCCGATTGCACAATTTCAGCAGCGGCAGTGATATCGCACCAGTGAGACATAAAAAAACTCCCTTGCCTGGCCTCTCATATGTATCGCACGGTCTTTCCATGAAAAAGCTTCTTTCCGCTAGCGCAGGTAGCGGTTGAAGGAACCGAGCACCTTCATGTAGTTGGCGCGCTCGAAAGCTGCCGGGTCTGCGACGGCCTTCTGGCTCATGCTGCCGCGCATCTGTGTGATGGACTCGTATTCGTGCTCCACCATCCATTGTTCTATATCAGACAGGATGGCCGTCAGCCGGTGCGAACCATGCGCGAGAAGTTCTGACGCCATCATCGCCACGTTCGCGCCCGCCATGATAGCTTTGAGCGCGTCGATTGCGGAATGCACGCCGCCCGTGAGGGCAAAATCAGTGGGAATATGCCCATAGAGCAGCGCAATCCAGCGCAGGGGAAGGCGCAGGTCGTGCGAAGTGCTCAGTTCCAGGTTGGGAACGACCTCTAGCATCTCCAGGTCAAGGTCGGGCTGGTAGAAGCGATTGAACAGCACCAGACCGTCGGCCCCAGCCTCGACGAAGCGCCGGGCCATATTCGGCAGAGCCGTAAAGAACGGGCTGAGTTTGAGCGCGATGGGGATGTGTACTGTATCGCGCACATCCCCCACCAGCTTCATGTAGCTCTCTTCCAATTCCGCGCTGCTCAGATTCGGGTCGGTTGGCAGGTAGTAGATATTGAGTTCCAGCGCGTCGGCTCCCGCCTGCTCGATCTTGCGAGCATACTCGATCCAGCCGCCCGACGAGATGCCGTTCAGACTGCCGATGACGGGAATGCTCACCGCCTGTTTGACGCGATGCAGGTGTTCCAGGTACGGCTCCGGCCCCAGATTGTAATGATCGAGGTCGGGGAAGTAGCTCAGCGACTCGGCATAGGAGTGCGTGCCGCGCTCCAGGTAGTGATCCAGTTCGTGACTTTCGTGGGTAATCTGCTCCTCAAAGAGCGAGTACATCACTATTGCCGCCGCGCCGCATTCTTCCAGATGTTGCGCCATCGCCACCTTTTTCGAGAGCGGTGAAGCGGACACCACAAGTGGATTCTTCAACCGGAGACCGAGATAGGTCGTTGTCAGGTCTGGCATCTTTGTCCTCCTCTGCATATGTGCTATGCTTTGTGTCCATTGCCGTTTTGCCAGGGGGCAGCCAGTTTCCGGTAGTGCTCCCATCGTTCCTTCACATCGTGCCTGGCTTCCTGCATTAGCGTTTCTGCGCGTTCCTCGTTGCTTTGTAGCAGCATCTTGTAGCGCGTCTCGTTGTAAGCATACTGCTCTAATGGAATGGTCGGCTCTTTGGAATCAAGCGTCAGCGGGTTCTTGCCTTCGTCCAGAAGAGCAGGGTTATAGCGATAGAGCGGCCAGTAGCCGGACTGCACCGCCAGCTTCTGCTGTTCCAGCCCTTTAGCCATATCGATACCATGCGCGATACAATGGCTATAGGCGATGATGAGCGAAGGACCATCATACGCCTCGGCATCAATGAAGGCGCGCAGTGTTTGCTGGTCGCTTGCGCCCATTGCCACACGAGCAACGTAAACATACCCGTAAGCCATCGCCAGCATACCCAGGTCTTTCTTGGGCATGGCTTTGCCGCGAGCCGCGAATTTGGCGACCGCTCCACGCGGCGTGGACTTCGATGCCTGTCCACCCGTGTTGGAATACACTTCGGTATCGAGTACCAGCACGTTGACATTGCGCCCGGAAGCCAGGACGTGATCGAGGCCGCCGAAGCCGATATCATAGGCCCAGCCGTCGCCACCGATAATCCACACACTCCTGTGTACCAGGGCGTCCGCGATGCTGAACAGGTTGCGCGCACGCCCTGCCTGCTCAGCACCGGCGCTCTCCGCGCTTTGCAGCCGACGCTTGAGAATGGCGACGCGCTCGCGCTGGCCCTGGATACCGGCCTCGCTGGACTGATCCGCATTGAGCAGCGCACTTACCAGCTCCTCACCGACTACATCAGTCAGTTGACCCAGCAACTCGCGAGCATACTCTTCCTGCTTATCCAGCGTCAGGCGCATCCCCAGGCCGAACTCGGCGTTGTCTTCAAAGAGTGAGTTCGACCACGCTGGGCCGCGTCCCTCGGCGTTGACGCTCCAGGGCGTCGTCGGCAGGTTGCCGCCATAGATGGACGAGCAACCGGTGGCGTTGGCGACGATCATACGATCGCCGAACAACTGGGTTGCCAGCTTGATGTAGGGCGTCTCACCGCAGCCGGAACAGGCACCGGAGAACTCGAAGAGGGGCTGAAGCAACTGTGTGTTCTTGATGGCCGCCAGGTTGAGATGCTCGCCTTTGACATCCGGCAGAGAAAGGAAAAAATCCCAGTTCGCCTTCTCCTGTTCGCGTAACGGCGGTTGCTCAGCCATATTGATGGCTTTGTGTCCTACGTTGCGCTTATCTTTGACCGGGCAGGCTTCGACGCAAAGGCCACAACCAGTGCAGTCTTCGGGCGAGACCTGCAAGCTGTATTTCATGCCGGGGAACTCTTTAAAGTGGGCATCCATCGATTGGAAGGTATCCGGGGCCTGCTCAAGGCAGGACGGGTCGAAGACCTTCATACGGATAACCGCATGCGGGCAGACCATCGTGCATTTGCCACACTGGATGCAGATGCTCGGATCCCAGACCGGCATCTGCTCGGCGATGTTGCGCTTCTCCCAGCAAGCAGTGCCGGAGGGGTAGGTACCATCAACGGGCAAGGCACTGACCGGCAAGCTGTCGCCTTCGAGGGCGATCATGGGGCCAATCACATTGCGCACAAAGTCGGACGCTTGCTCCGGTACAGGCGGACGACGTTGGAGCATGGGAAGTAAGACCGGGTGCCGTCCGGGCAAACTTGCTACACCTCCTGCTCCACCGGCGATTCCAGCGGAGGTAGCCGTACCCGCGCTCACGCTTTCTCTCTCCTGGGCCTGCGCATCGACTACCGGAACCTTCACCTCGTAAAGGGCGGCGAGTGTCTGATCAACCGCCTGGAAGTTGCGTTGCACCACCGCTTCGCCCCGTTTGCCATAGGTCTTCCTGATGCTCTGCTTGATCTGGGCAATGGCCTCGCCACGCGGCAGGATACCACTGATAGCGAAGAAACAGGTCTGCATCACCGTGTTGATTCGTGCGCCCATACCGGTCTCGTGTGCTACTTTGTGCGCGTCGATCACGTAGAAGCGCAGGTTTTTCGCCTGTACTTCCTGCTGAACCTCGATGGGCAGGTGTTCCCAGATGTCCTGTGACCCATAGAGGCTGTCGAGCAGGAAGACACCGCCGGAGCGAGCGTATTTGAGTACATCGAAGCGTTCCAGGAAAGTGAACTGGTGACAGGCGACGAAGTCGGCTTCACCAGCCCCGATCTGATACGGTGCGTGGATAAGATGCGGGCCGAAGCGCAGGTGTGAGATCGTCACCGACCCTGATTTCTTGGAGTCGTAGACGAAGTAGCCCTGCGCGTAATTGTCCGTCTCCTCACCAATAATCTTGATCGAGTTCTTATTGGCTCCCACCGTGCCATCGGAACCCAGACCCCAGAAGACGCACTGCACAGTTCCGCGCTGGTCGAGCGAGAACGCCGGGTCATATGCCAGGCTTGTCTGCGTTACGTCATCATGAATGCCGATGGTGAAGTGGTTTTTGGGTGCGTCCTTGTGCATCTCATCGAAGATACCCTTGACCATTGCCGGGGTGAACTCCTTCGAGGAGAGGCCATAGCGACCACCAATCACACGCGGGCGGTTCTCCTGTGACCATCCCTCGCTGAGCGCGGCAACCACATCCAGGTAGAGCGGTTCTCCGGCGCTGCCCGGCTCCTTCGTCCGGTCTAGCACGGCCAGCGTCCGTACAGAGGGCGGCAATGCTTTGAGCAAGTGCTCAATCGAGAATGGGCGGAAGAGGTGGACTTTGAGCACGCCGACTTTTTCCTCGTGTGCATTCAGGTATTCCACCGTTTCCTGCACTGTCTCTGCTCCCGACCCCATAAGTACAATCACGCGCTCGGCATCGGGTGCGCCCGTGTAGTCGAACAGGTGATACGAACGCCCAGTGAGCATTGCGAACCTGTCCATCACGTTTTGCACAATGACCGGGCAAGCCAGATAGAAAGGATTGACGCTCTCACGCGCCTGGAAGTAGGTATCGGGGTTGTGTGCCGTACCGCGAATGAATGGGTGGTCGGGTGAGAGACCGCGCTGCCGGTGAGCCATCACCAGCGCATCATCAATCATGGCGTGCATATCGTCAACGGTGAGTTGCTCGATCTTGTTAATCTCGTGGGAGGTGCGGAAACCATCGAAGAAGTGTAGGAATGGTACCCGCGCCTCCAGTGTAGAGGCGTGAGCAATCAGGGCAAGGTCTTGCGCCTCCTGTACAGAACTGGATGCCAGTAGAGCAAAGCCCGTGGCGCGGGTCGCCATCACATCCGAGTGATCGCCGAAGATGGAAAGCGCCTGCGTGGCCAGCGAACGCGCTGCCACGTGGAACACGGTGGGCGTCAATTCACCGGCGATCTTATACATATTGGGGATCATTAACAGTAAACCCTGTGATGCAGTGAACGTCGTTGCCAGCGATCCCGTCTGCAAGGCACCGTGAATGGCTCCGGCTGCGCCTCCTTCCGATTGCATCTCTATCACGGATGGCACCGTTCCCCACAGATTGGCGCGCCCAGCCGCCGACCATGCATCGGCGTATTCACCCATCGGGGTCGAAGGCGTAATCGGGTAAATGGCAATGACCTCGCTTAGTGCGTGGGCGATGGCCGCTACCGCCTCATTGCCTTCGGCTGTTACCCAGCTGCGTTCCATGTCTACCTCCACTCTCTTCTTTAAAAAAATCAGATCACCTGCTGATATCGTCATGAAGGGCAGGATTGCATTGCTGAAACCCCGCCCTCTTGAATAAAGCTACCAGAACAAGGCGGACAAGATATGTGTCTGTCCTTAAGCATACAGGGACATGCTCACAAATCCGTCACAACAGTTTGAGCGAATATCACATGCCAGTCACGGCCTGCTCACCTCTTCTGACATTTGCAAGTGATGCTACTGTGATACCTCACCTGCCTTTTTGACTCCTTTGTGATGTTCAGCGGGTAAGCTTGCTTCAGGAGCAAGAACCTGATCCTTTTGTGAATGATATGTGATGTATTTGTGAATGGCATGTGATGTAAATTCTGTTATATCATGTTAAACTTTATATGGACACAAACAAAGGTTGTTGCTCATAGTTGAAAAAGGAGGTTTGCTATGTGTAGCAACATTCCTGATGTGCAAATCACATCAAAACGGGGTGCCAGGTTCTGGCGCAGTGTGGCTTTGCCGCTGCTGCTGGCCCTGCTAGCCCTCGGCTTCGTGGGAATGAGTACCGGAGTAGCGAGTGCTGCTGCTCCACTGCGTCCGGCGACGGTTTCCCATCAACAGGCGGACTCTGCCCCCGCTTTGATCGCCTACAACGGGACGATCTATGTGGGCTGGACGGGTCGCAATGCCGCTCACAACCTGAACCTGATGACCTATGACCCGGCTACTGGGAGCTTTGGCCAGGCCATCGTGCTCACCGATAGCACGCTGGCGGGTGCAGGCCCCAGTTTGACGATCTTTAACGGCAATCTGTGCGTCTCCTGGATGGGAACCAATCACCACCTCAATGTGGCTTTCTTTAAGCCGGGTGATCCAACGCATCTGGCCGACAAAGTGACCTTGAGCGAGACCTCACCCAGCGCGCCCTCCATTATGGCCTTCCAGGGTCGCCTCTACCTGAGCTGGATGGGCATGGACGGTCACTTGAACATCATCTCCTCGGCCAATGCCAGTACCTTCAACACGAAGGTCACATACACCACTTCGGTGCTTACCAGCCCGACCCTGGTCGCCAAGAACATGTTCCTGTTTGTGGCCTGGGAAGACACGAGTTCCGGCTCACATATTGTGTTTGCACAATATAATCCGTCGAATCCGCCGGTTCTCAACGCGGTGGTCAGCGTGGCTTCGACCAGCCAGCTTCCCGTGAGCCTGTTCCCGGCTGGGGTGGCCAATCCGTACCTGCGAGTGGCCTGGCGCACCGCCACAGACTCGCATATCCGCCTGGCCATCTACGAAGGCGGCGCGTACCTGCACAACCCGGTTTACACGTCCCAGACCACGCTCTACGGCCCGGCCCTCTACGCGCCTTACCTGAGCTGGACGGGAACCGATGCGGCCCAGAGCATCAATATCACACAGGTCAACATCTAGTGCCAGGAAAAGCCCCGCCCCTTTCAAAGGGAGTGGTGGATGTGATGTGGAATCCACCGAGTGGAAGATGCAGAGAGACCCGCCGGGTCTCTCTGCATCTTCCACTCGGTGAGCCTTTGCTCTCTCACCTGCCTCTCTCAAATTGCCTTTTTTCGCCTGTGATGGGATGCTATCACCTGAAGGCGCGACGGGAGGTGAATCCAACGGTGTCAGAAACCGATTCTGGAAGAGGAAACTGCAAGAGCTAGCCCAAGGATGAGCAATTGGAGATCACTGTCGTGCATGACCCCATATATGCTAATGATGTTGCTAGCCGTTACGGAGGTACTCTAAAAGTAGGTAAAACTTAAAAACGATCTTTTGCAATGCTGCTCTCCGCTTCTAATCGGGGATGGGCAGAGGGCCGCTGTTCTTTTTGATGGGGGGAGCGAGTTGTGGGAGTGGGGGCAGCTCGGTTGCGGAGTGAGCGGCTGCGTGGACGGATGATTGGGCGTGGAGGGCGAGTCTGTCCTGACGAATCTTGCGCAGGAGCAGGCCGGTGAGGATGATGGCAACCAGGAAGACAAGGAAGAGAATGGAGAAGGCTCCGAAGATGCTGGCGACCTCTTCCCAGCTTTCGGCGAAGGCGAAGCCAAGTCCCAGAGAAATGATAACGCTCAGAATCTGACCACTCACCTCCCAGAGCAGGAAGCGCGGATAGGGATACGCTTCCACGCCTGCCAGCAGGTTGATCGGACCACCCAGCACAACGATCAGGAAGCGCGTGATGAAGATCGTCCAGGCGGCGTTGCGCATGAAATAAGCACGCCCTCGCGCCAGCGACTGTGGCGTGATGAAGCGGAAACGCCTCTGTCGCTCGAACCAGGTCAGAAGCGGTGTTCCCACACGCCGGCCAATGAAATAGCCCAGGTTGTCTCCCGCTACAGCGGCGCTCAGCGCAACTGGAAACAGGATGAAGATGTTGAGATCACCAAAGGCAGCGAAGGCTCCCGCGGCGAAAAGCAACAACGTTCCCGAAATAGGGATACCAGCGGCAGCAACGAAAACAGTGAACCAGAGCGCTACATAGCCATACTGATGCAGTGCTTCGATAAAGAACGTGTTCAATATGGCATTCCCCCCGACGATGGTGAGCGAGACCGCAGATCGGTCTGATGCATAGGGGTTGGCGTGAAAACCATGGGATGGTCTTTACGGTACTTCAATATAGCGTGTTGGACAGTGCGGATTACCTGATCGACCGGCTGCTTTTTGTGATTGGCGATCTCATAGAGGGTGGACTTGTGCTGCATATCAGACTTATTCACCTGCAACGTGCGATAGAGGTAGGCTTCGGGTACATGGCAGACATGAGAAACCACGCTAATCGTCATCCAGGGGCGAATGGCGCTCACATCACCCGTTTTGGCAGCATGATACTGCTGCTGGAAACTTTGCACCGCCCGGAAGGTATTTACAGCAGCAAAGGCGAGTATTCCCAGCATAATACACAGCAGCAGGCAGAGCAAGCCCAATCTGGCACGTTCACTCAGCGCGTTCACCTTATATTGGTTTCCTTTTATTTCCACAGCGAAAAGTCTTATCTTGCAAATGAGTCTGTCGTTAGAAACGCTTCCTGCATGACCTAATCATATCATGCCATGACAAGTAACGTTCCTGATGAATCTACGACATAGCTAGCTATGGAGTTGTTCTCCGGCAATTTCTTCTCAAGCCTTCACCAGCGCTTGCTTTGGGGAACATCCTGCCTTGCTTTTCACAGAGAAATGAGTTACG
>DASTKE010000516.1:0-4748 GCA_035716105.1 Ktedonobacteraceae bacterium
CTCCCGGCCTGGCTGGCGCTGAACTGGAAGTTCAAGCTGCTATATTGCGGCGCGATCCAATCATTCAGGGTAGGGATGATGACGCCGGTTGGATTGGCGACCCCGGCATATTTCGCCACGCCCTGCGGTAGCTGGCTGCGGTTGATCGCCGCGTTGATCGCTTTGCGCACCAGCAGGTTATTGAACGGAGCCTTGTCCAGGTTCAGGTACAGCATGACGGTGTTGCTGGCGGCAAACCACGTGTGATTGTGCTGCGGATCCTTCGCCGTATAGATGGGATCGTAGTCGGGATTCCAGCCGGTTCCCATCCAGTCGAGCTTGCCTTGAATCATGTCGGTAATCGCGGTCGTGTTGTCTTTGATGGAGGGTACCTGAATCTTTTTCACCAACGGCTTTGTCCCCCAGTAATCGGGGTTGGCATCGTAGGTAATCAGGTCGGTGGTAAAGCTGGTCAGCTTATAGGGGCCGGTGCCAACGGGATTGCTGTCGTTGGCGAACTTGGCCGGATCGCCGCTGATGCGCGACCATACGTGCTGGGGGACGATGTAGACCTGGTCGCCGAGCCGGAAGAGCGCGGTGCTGTCGGGATGTTGCAGCGTGAATGTCACGGTGCTGCTATCCGGCGCATCAACGCTCTTGAGCAACGCCCAGACCGAGTTCTGGTCAAGGGCGGGGTTCGTCTTCATCAGGTTGAAGGTGAAGACGACATCCTGGCTGGTAAGCGCCTGGCCGTCACTCCACTTCACGCCGGGGCGCAGATGGAAGGTCAACTGTGTCAGGTCGGTGGAATAGCTATAGCTGGTGGCTAACCAGGGCGATGTCTGACCATTGTACAGGTTGGTGAAGTAGAGGGGTTCGTACAGCAGGCCCTGTGCTCCAAAGTCGCCCCCCTGGTTGGTGTTGAAGTATGGGTTAAAGAGGTCGGGGTTGGGCTGCCCAGGAGCGGAGAGCACGCGTAGTGTTGTGGTCTTGTTGGTGCTGGTGGTTGTTGTGCTGCTACTGGTCCCGCAAGCGGTCAGCAGTATGCCCAGCACAACCAGCAGCGAGAAGGTTGTCATAGCAAGGCGGTACCGGTGCGATGAAGACGCGAGATAGGTAGTCATCTTAACCTCCTGACGCTAAAAAACGGTCTATTCGGTGCGCGCTAGAGCGGCACCTACCGCGATAGTACGTGAAAAAAGGACAAAAGGACAACCTGACAACGGTACAATGTATTTTAAACATTGAGACAGTCCGTTGCATCAATACGCCAGGGTTTGTGCTTCGAGTAAGTGTGTAGGTGCCGCTTTAGCGCGCACATCGCCGATTTATCGGCCTATGCGTGCTGTGCCGATAAATCGGCACTTACGTTTGCTGGTCTACAAACCTCGTTTTCGGTTGGAATACCAGTAGAGCTTACCGTAAGCATAGAATGAGAGACTGTGTTCACCTCCTTTTTTAATCAACTATGACACTGGTGGAGGCACTACAGGACGCACGTATGACCAGATTGGTCGGTAGTTGAATACGAACGGGTTCGTTCTGCACGCTGGCAGCGGGGGTGGTTCCATACTGGTTCCAGGTTCCACGCGCCTGAGCTGGACTTTCGAGCAGAGAAAGCATCAACTTGATGGCGCGCTGGCCCATATCGAAGAAGGGCTGCCGCACCGAGGTCAGTGGTGGCTGCATAAGCGCAGATGGGTATGTATCGTCGAAGCCGACGATAGAGATATCCTCTGGAATACGCAGGCCATACTCTTCGGCGGTTGCCATGACACCATAGGCCATGTAATCGTTGCTCGCGAAGATCGCGGTGGGACGTTCTGGCAGTGAGAAGAGCGTGTGTGCGTTTGCTCGTCCACTGGGCGGCATGAAATCGCCCTGTAGTACGAGGGCCGGATCGGGTTCCAGGCCAAATTCGCGCAGAGCATCGCGGTAGCCATTGTAGCGATCATGGGAGCATTGATACTTTAGCGGTCCCTGGATGTGGGCGATACGCCGGTGGCCCAGTTGAAGTAGATAGCGCGTGGCTTCATAGCCGCCGGAGTAGTTGTCGGAGCCGATCCAGGGCGTATCCGCCGGGGGCAGAATCTGGTCGTCGATCAGCACGATGGGAAAACCCTGCTGGTGCAGTTTCGTCAGATACTGTGAAGACTGGCCGGGGTAGATTGCCAGCAAGCCAGAGGTGAGCTGCGTCGACAGGATACGGGTAATCACGTCGCTGCGGTCTTTCTCGTGGTTGATATCGTTGATACTGTACAGCACCAGTTCATACGATGTTTTGCCCACGACCTCAGCCACGCCGCGCATCATCTCAGGAATCAGCGGCCATGTCAGTGAGGGAATCAACACGCCGATCAGGCGGCTGCGCCCATTCGCCAGGCCAGAGGCGGTAATGCTGGGTACAAAGCCCTGTTCTTGCATGATGCGCAGGATGCGCTCTCGCGTGGCCGGATCGACATCCGGCTTCTGATTTAAGACGCGAGAGACGGTGGCCTTCGATACGCCCGCCAGGTGTGCAATATCCTGAATCGTCAACTTCTCTGTCATGCGTATCCACCCTATCCGGGGAAAATAAATGTAACCGGTATCGGTATCGGTCACGTAATCGGTCACGTAACCGGTTACGAATAAGTATACTGATGAAATTGAGGTCTGTCAAGAGATAAAAAGAGAAAAACACTGCTAACAAAAAATCTTAACTTTATCTCAACAGAATTGTAACCTTTTTCTTCTTTCCTTTTTTTCTTCAATTACTTACAATTGATGAGCGTATCTTTTGTACATCCATCTCTAAAGAGGGAACAAGGTGAGAAAAAGTACCTTCGTCACGCTCATCGAGCCAGAGATGGAAGAGCCATTTCGAAAGTGAGGATGTTTCATGCGCCTATCGTTGCCTTTCAAGCTGATCTCTGTATTTCCTTTCCTCCTCATCATGGTAACAGGATTTTCGCTGCTCGGCTCGCAAGCGCCCGCATACGCGGCTGTCGCGAGGAGTCAACACCCTATGAGAGCAGGCATAGCTTCTCCAACTTCAACGCTCCCCTGTGGAGCCTGGACAGTTGTTCCCAGTGCAAATACTGGCATCTCGTCTTCGCTAGCAGGAGTAGCAGCAGTCTCAGCTAATGACGTTTGGAGTGTAGGAAGCTATAAGGGCAGCAGCAGCAGTTCTGGACAAACACTTATCGAGCACTGGGATGGCACAAGTTGGAGTATTGTTACCAGTCCAAGTCCCTCTACATATAGCAACCTCAAGGCGATTGCGGCTGTTTCAGCGAATGATATCTGGGCTGTCGGTAGCAGCAGTTCCGAGACGCTCACTGAGCATTGGGACGGCAGCAGTTGGAGTGTTATTCCAAGTCCAAATGTCTCTTCCAGCCTTAATTATCTTGCCAGCGTGGCGGTTGTTGCCTCCAATGATGTCTGGGCTGTTGGGGAGAGCGACCTGACGGATGGCGACGCCCAAACACTCACCGAGCACTGGGATGGCACGAGTTGGAGCATCATCCCCAGTCCAAATGTTGCTACTTTCGTCAACGCTTTTATCGGAGTAGCGGCCATTGCTACCAACGATGTCTGGGCCGTCGGCACAAGCGAAGACTCTGGCAGTCAACCCCTGATTGAGCACTGGGATGGCAATAGTTGGAGCGTCATTCCCAGCCCCGTTCCTTCTATAGATGGCATTCTTTACGGAGTATCAGCCGTTTCGGCAAACAACATCTGGGCGGTTGGACATTTCATCTCCTTTAGCGTTGAAGCGACATTGATAGAACACTGGGATGGCACGAGCTGGAGTATCGTTCCCAGTCCCAATCCCCGCAGTTCGGATTATCTTACAGGCGTAACTGCAAGCCCGGCAGGTGCAGTCTGGACGGCAGGGCATGATATCAATCTGAAGCAGAACGCTTTCCAGACACTCATCGAGCACTGGATAGGGACGAAGTGGCAGGCCAGCGCCAGCCCGAATGTGGGGACACAAAATAACGCTCTCTATGCGATAGCACAGGTTCCAGGTACGAAACAACTCTGGACAGCAGGACTCTACGACTCAGGTCACGTTCATCAGACACTCATAGAGTTCCGTTGCTAACAGGCGGAGATAAGTTTAGAGGTGCTGGCATCAGGTTAACGTTTATCTGTTAGCCTGGTGCCAGTTATATTTCTCTGGCTTTTTCAATGTGTAGCTCAGGGTGCCGTCGTGGGAGTGGGAAGCACGGGAGAGATGGTGACGCGGGTGGCGTCCCAGGTGCCGCTCTGCGTATTGTAGCTGGCGTTCACCTGTACAGTCTGCCCAACCTGAAGGTTGCTGAAAGACCCTTGTCCATTGGGTGTCTTATATTTCGTCGTGCTGGTCAGCATGATGGCGACCGGCTTTTTCTTATTTTGGGGGACAACGAGAAATGACTGTTGATTGATCGACTGGATCACACCGACGATGCGGCGCGTCCTCGGCTTTGTCGTCACTGTCGCCGTTGTCGCACTGGCAACGGTCGGCGTAGGATTGACCGAGGCGGTAGCCGGGCCGGAACGCTGGATGACGACAGCAATAGCCGCGACCACCAGTCCGAGCAGCACAATCGACAGTACGCCGATAATAATCAGCAGCCTTCTGTTTGTTCCCCGCCCGGCATTCGGATTTGGAGCCGGGTACATATTCGGCTCTGTTGGGTTTGGGTACATGCCTGAGTTTGGATACATATTGGGGCCTGTCGGGTTTGAATCTGGGTACAAGTTTGGCTCGGTCGGATTTGGGTACATATTAGGGCCTG